>JBARAD010000132.1:0-29018 GCA_049791675.1 Chryseosolibacter sp. | reverse complement strand
GTGGATGTGCGGTAGGGACGCATAATGATGCGTCCTGATGATCGGTCATTAGGCATCAGTCATTAGTCATTAGTCATTAGTCATTAGGAATTAGGCATTAGGAATTGGGAATTAGGAATTAGGAATTAGGAATTGGGCCATGGGGGGAATGTGCGGTAGGAGGTAGGGACGCATAATGATGCGTCCTGATTATCGGTCATTAGGCATTAGGCATTAGGAATTAACCGATGATTGTGTGATGCGCCACGCTATGAAATGCCGGCCACATCAGCCGCACGCCCTTACTCCCCACTCACGCAAAGTCCTGCTATGAAACGCGTAACGTTCAAAGGGCACGCCCCCATTCACGATTCACGACTGACGATTGACGTCTAGGGTAGCAAAGTAAATTCCGGTGTCTCGATGACATTGCTTTTGTTCAGCTTCCGGTCTTTGATGCTGACGCGAAGCTTGAGTGTCTTAATGCTGAACTGCTCCTCAAAGCCAATGGAGGTCATCGCGTAAATCAGGGTGCCATCGATAGAACTTTGCTTGTCGGAGAAGACAGGAAAGCGTCCGTTGAAAGTAGTGCAATATTCTTCATGCCAGTCAAATTCCCGAAAGCCTCCCGGGGCTGCTGGATCTTTCACCAGGAACTCAACTTCAATGTTGTAGTGGTTGGGGTTGCTGGTGTAATACAGCGTATCCTGGATCTGGTAATAAGCGACCTTGCCATCCGAACCTTTGATGCTGTCTACGAGTTTAACGTCAGGGTCGATCGCGGGCAGGTCTGCTGCCGCTATCAGCAGCCTTCTTCCGTCAGACGCGCTGGTTGGGTCATAAGGACCATCCAGGTATTCGTAATACTTAAGATCATCGGAGCCGTTGCAGGTTTCCGCCGCGGGAAGAAAGCTATATCCGGGTTTCTGGCGGGTGCGGAATACCACTAAACTTCCCTTGGTTGGGTCGGGAATGTCGAGAAGGTCATACTGGATATTGCCCACACTACCCGTGACGGTGGAAAGTGTTAGCAGCTCACCGTTATTTTCCTGGTAGAAGTTGGCGTTGTTGTAGGGATAACTGATGTCGGCGGTGTTTTCAAAATAGAACCCAAGGTCTCCATCGCCGTCCTTAAAGTTGATGGAAAGGATGAGGGAATCGTTCTCCGGGAAGGGTCTTCCTTTGAAGACAATATTTTCAAATTCGATGTGAGGTTCATTCGGAAACTCAGGGGGGTCAAAGCATGAACCAGTGACGATCAGCAGGACAGATAATAACCCTAAACCCTTAATTAAATTCATTTTAGTTTATTAATTACGTCAAATTACGGAAACCCTTGGATACTTATAAAAGTTTTGGCCTTGATTTATATTCTGTTAACGAAAAGAACTTCGGTGATATTGCTTTACAACTCTTTCACTTTCAGGCGCAAAACAACCCCATCTACAAAGAATATCTTCAGCGCCTCAGGTGTGATCCCCGGACGGTGATGTCGGTATGCGACATCCCTTTTCTACCCATTTCTTTTTTCAAGGATCATTCGGTAAAAACTGGTGCCTGGTTACCGGAAGCCACCTTCGCCAGCAGTGGCACGACAGGCCGGCAGACCAGTTCCCATCCGGTCAGAAGCCTGAATTTCTACCTGGAGCACACAGTCAGGTGTTTCGAATTTTTTTTTGGGGACATAAAAAAATACCACTTTTTAGCCCTGCTGCCATCATACCTGGAGCGGAAGGATTCCTCGCTCATTGCGATGATGGATTTTTTCATCAAAAAAAGCCAATCACCTTACTCCGGATTCTATCTGTATAACACCGATCAGTTGCTTGTGGATCTTGAGAAGCTGAGGAATGACGGAAAAAAAACCATTCTCTGGGGTGTGACCTTTGCACTTTTGGATTTGGTCGGGCGTTATCATCCGGATCTGAGCCATTGTCTGGTCTTTGAAACCGGTGGCATGAAGGGCAGGAGGCCGGAAATCACCCGCGCGGAGCTTCATACGATCCTTGCGCAAGGTTTCCAGGTGAAGGAAATTTTCTCCGAATACGGGATGACCGAACTATTTTCCCAGGCGTATTCCCGTGGAAAAAACCTGTTTTTTTGCCCGCCGTGGATGAAAATCATTGCCCGTGATATGACCGACCCGATGCTGAAGGGGTTACTTAATGAAACCGGGGGGATTAATGTCATAGACTTTGCGAATCTTGACACCATTTCCTTTATCGAAACAGAGGATCTCGGAAAGGTGAACGGTGATGGCACTTTTGAGATCCTGGGGCGTCTCGATAACAGCGAGATCCGCGGATGTAACCTGATGGTTGAGTAAACATCAGGAATGGTTGGAAGCGCCAAAATTGCCGCTAGGTTTGTTTTCTTATGTAAAGAATTATATTTTTGTTTAAACCAAAGCCCACTGCTAAATGAAAAAGATTGTTGCTTTTGTCCTTTTATCGGCTTTTTTTACGGCTTGCAGCCAGTACACTTGCCCGACATACAGCAAGAAAGAAGCTCCGAAGACGGATTCAGCATCCGAAAGGCGGATCTAAATTCCTTTTCTACAGGTATTTTTCCACGTCCGCGGCTGAGATCTCGTCTCCACTCATGATGACGAGTCGTTCAATCACGTTCCTTAGTTCCCTTATATTTCCTGTCCAGTTATGCTTTTTCAAGCCATCAATGGCCGTAGCTGAAATCTCTTTCTTTTTAGCGCCGTGTTCTTCAGCGATGTCTTCAATGAATTTTTCCGTTAACAGTGTAATGTCATCCTTTCGCTCGTTCAGGGAGGGGACCCTGATAACAATAACGCTTAGCCTGTGATAGAGGTCCTCGCGGAAACGGTTTTCAGCAATTTCATTTCTCAGATCTTTGTTGGTCGCGGCCACCACCCGCACGTTTACGGAGATCTCTTTGTCACCTCCTACACGTGTGATCTTGTTTTCCTGCAAGGCGCGCAACACCTTTGCCTGCGCCGACAGACTCATATCGCCAATCTCATCCAGGAATAGCGTCCCTCCTTCAGCGAGTTCGAATTTTCCTATGCGCTGTTTAATGGCGGACGTGAACGACCCTTTCTCGTGACCGAACAACTCACTCTCGATGAGTTCGGAAGGGATGGCTGCACAGTTCACTTCCACCATCGGGCCGTGGCTGCGCTTGCTTTTTTCATGGATTGATTTGGCCACCAGCTCTTTTCCGGAGCCATTCGGACCAGTGATCAGAACGCGTGCATCCGTCGGAGCAACTTTGTCGATCATCTCTTTCATCTGCTTCACTGCTTCCGACGCGCCGATCATTTCAAATTTCCGCGACATCTTTTTCCGGAGATTTTTCGTCTCGCGGATCAGGGTTGTCTTATCCAGGGCATTCCGCAAGGTTATTTCCAGCCTGCCCAGATCGAATGGCTTCTGTAAAAAGTCGAATGCTCCTTTCTTGACAGCTTCGACGGCGATATCGATGTTTCCGTGTGCCGAGATCACCACGAAGTTTGTGGCAATGCCGGCTTCCTTGGTGCGATCCAGAACTTCCAGGCCATCCATCTTCGGCATTTTGATGTCGCAGATGCAGAGGTCGTAAATGTTCTGTTCCAATTTCTTAAAGCCTTCCTGTCCGTCTCCGGCTTCATCGACTTCGTGATTTTTTTCCTGAAGGATTTCTTTCAGGATCGTTCGGATCTTCGCGTCGTCTTCTATTAACAGGATTTTAGACATAGATGCATTTGGCTTTAATAAGTCGGAAAAATAAAAAAAACCTGCCGCGTTTGTGAGACTGACAGGTTTCTTTTTAGGCTCTTTGCCGTTGGTTGCGGATCATTCAATTCAGGTAACGGAGCAAAAAGCTAAAAAAAAGCAAGTTTATAAGCCGGGTTCTGTCTCCTGATATGCTCAGGATCCTTATCATTTATCTGGTCGTGCCTTCACAGGCCCGATCAAGCAGTCTACCCATCCCGACGATCCAACGGTTTCCCGCTGGAGCTGAACCGGGCCGGTTCGGAATCGGGACTTATTTGACCTTTCAACGCGTAAGGTTTACCATGCGTCGCCCCTTGCGGCGCGACCGGTGAGCCCTTACCTCACCTTTTCACCTTTTCCCCTCCCCGACAAGTCGGGGAGAGGTAGTTTGTTTTCTGTGGCACTTTCTGTCCCCGCCACCTTGAAATGGCAGGGCCTTCCTGTTAGGAAGTACGCCGCCCTGTGTTGCCCGGACTTTCCTCCCCACCCAAAGATGAGGCGATAAGGCAACTTGCTTTTTAAAAGTACAATTTATAGAAGGAGTTGGTTCCGCGGCCTAATGTATATCCTCCCCGGTCAGCTTGTATTCGTAAAGATCTGCCAGCTGCGCCACTTCCTGGATCATCTCTTTCACCTGCGCCTCCGAGGCGGAAGAGGTGAGACACGAAGCCTCCACCTTCAGATAGCCGTCTATCAGTACGAATTTGCTGTAATCAAAACTGGCATTCTGCTCCATCAGCATCTTCAGGTCAATGCCGTTCTTAAACTCACAGACCTTTGACGTGAACACAGTTTGATCGCGCCCCGATACCTGACTTTTTTGTGTCGTCGCCAGTACAGTCTGAAAACGACTTTTATCCAAAGGTACCACAATGACCGACTTCACGTGATCATAATCAGTGAATTGGCCGCCGATCTGATCGGCATACTGCTTCAGGGTATACGTAATATCCATATAGGTAAATTAATTTCTGAAATTAGAGAAAAAACAGTCGTACTGATAATTTACTGAAAAAAAAGGATTTTCAGAAGTAAAACGGGTGAAACTTGGTCCGTTTGGATGTGAATTCGAGGGCAGGGCCAGGTAACCGGATGGCGTTTGCCACGTAAAGAAGCGTTTTTACAATTTTCGACCTTGTTTTTATCGCTGTCAGGTCGACATCAAGTCCAAGGTAGTATTGCCTGTAGGGCTGAAGATCCAACGTTTCGTTTTGGTTATCCCTGGCATACACCATCCCGTGGGCGCCATATCCCAGGGAAACGTTAAGCCACTGCGGGAAGGTGGTGAATTTATCCATGTCAAATGAGAACCAGTAGGTCTGTCCGTTGTAATCTTTAACGATCTCGCTCAGGAGGTCATCGCCCAGCAGCGCGGGCCGGAGGGGTGGGAACTCGGTACGGTGAAAGGAGAATTTAGGATGTATGCGGATTTCGTCCCAGATTATTTTCTGGCCCAGGTAGAAAGCAGGACCCGCGGCGTCGGCCAGGATATCTCCGGCGGAGGCGCCATACCCGTCTGAAAATCCATCGAGGATCTCGATGGGTATGGTCAGCATGAAACCGGTAAGGGCGCCGATGCGATCAGACTTGCTTTCGCGAACACCGCAGCTTCTTAAAGCTCTGGCAGGAAGGTCGCTCATATAGAACGAAGCAAAAAAATGGCCTGCCTTGTCGATTTGTTTCCACTCTGCGTTGTCATTAAATAAACGGAAGGATTGGCGCCGGGTGTCTTTGTACCAAACGTGGTTCAGCGTAGCGAGGCCGGAACCGTAACCGATGGCCGACGCGATGATAAAAGTCCGGAGTTTCTTTTTGTCTACCGCCAGGGAATCGGATGTCTGGGCGCGCAGGGAGTAGCCATCTGCCAACAGCGATGACAACAACAGGAAAACAACAGCGGAAATCAGTAACGTGTGATTTCCTTTATTCGGTGCCATCATTTTCTTCCAGTATCGATTCGTTATTTTTATTGATCACCGCTTCGGGTTCCCCGGGCTCGCGTCGGTCTCCCTGTTCCCTGCGGCTTCTCGCCGACCTCCAGATGTCTCTCAGGTTGTTGAAGCTTTGTGTGTGTGAAAGGCTGACGCCGGTCGTGACTGAATTCTGAGATCCCAGCGTATTCAGGATGGGATTGATGTTGGTACGGTTATACATCTTTACTTTCAGTTTTCCATCGGCGGTGAGCAGATAATCCACGGTCCAGTCTCCGGCGATACTCGAAAGGCTTTGATTGCTGTTGATGTCGTTGTTCTGGTTGCCATAGAAGGTCCCATCGCGTGTCACGCGCAGCCTGCCGCCCATAAAAGTGTAAGACAGCCTGAGCTGGAAAGTGTTGTAAGCTTCTTCATCCAGTGTGCTCAAGTCGACGTCGATCTCCAGGTTTTCATCCACCTGGCTGATCCAGTTGCTGAGCTGGTTGCTGAGAAGCTCACTCACGCTATTGACAATGGATCCGCTCGTATTAAAGGACTCGGGAGGGGAGAACCGTCTCAACACCACGAGACTGAATACCTGCCGCTTCAATTCCTGTTCATCGAGTTTATTCTTGAACGCCTGGAACTCAAACTCCAGCGGCACCGTTGCGCCCCCTTCCACCACAATGCTTTGCGGGAGGTCTGTTGCCATGATGTCAAATTCGATTTCGGGTGAGAGCATGGGGCCATCGAGTTCCAGCAACACTTTCACAGGATATTTTCTGCGCAGTTGCGGCAGGTTGCTCCACGCGGGGTTGCTCAGGATCGGACCGAAGGAGGCCAGCTGATCGTAGGTGGCAGAGATATCGAGGCTTGCCGCATACGGATCTCCGAACCAGGAAATCCGGCTTCCGCGCTGAATGACAAAATCCTTGTTGATGATATCGTACAACGTGAAGTTATATCCGCCCTGCTCAAATTCGAAAGGGCCAAACATGTTGAATTCGCCACGCGTGTCGAGTTGAAGCTGGATCTCGCCGTTGCCTCTCCCGCGGATGATATCGCCTGCCTTGTAGTCAAGGATGATCTCGAACAATGCGTCCGGCGTGATGTCCAGGTTAAAATCCAGGGTAATACCCGTCAGGTCGAGTTTGGAGGCCGTTTCCTGCAGGCTGCTCTGATAGGTGGAGTCCGTGAAATTGACAAAATGGATAAATTCTTTTCTCTCCACTTCCTCCGTTCCGCCAATGGGAATCAAGACTCTTGTATTCTTATCGGTGCGCGCGTTGGCGGTAAACTTCAGGTTGCTGATGGGCCCTGTGATGTTGAGGTCCCCCGTGGCATAGCCCTGACCATAAAACAGGCTGTTGTCTTTTTCAGTCGTGTTCAGCACCTGAAAGTTCCGGAAGTTGGCGTCGAGATTGATGCGCATGCTTTGAAAACCCTGGTGTGTAAGCGTGGCGTTCAACTTTCCCTGATTTCTGAAGAGATCAGACAATTCCATATCCCGGAAATAAATGGAATTGGGTGAAAGGCCGATCGTACCCGTGAATTGATAGGTGGTCTTCAGGTAGTTCACCATGAGTTGCCCATTGGCAACTTTGCCTTCGCCCTCGATGGCCGGTGATTCAAGCTTTCCGGTGATGCGGTAATCACCTGTGATGGTGCCGCCGATATTGGAGAACATGTCATCAAAGAATGGTTCGACGATCCTGAGATTTGCCTTTTCCAGCTGGGCGGAAATATCCAGCGGAAGGGCGGTTCTTGAGGGTTTATACGTGCCGTTCAAATTAACGATGCGGTTTTCGTTGCGGTCGATAAAGAAGTTAATCAGGAATTCTTCCTCGGAAGGATCCCACTGATTTTTGCCGGTAACATCGCCGATGAGGAATTTGTCAACGGTAAGGCTGTCGATCCTGAGATCATTCTGCAGCTGCGGGGCCTCATAGTAATTGTTGAGTTGAACAAGGGCGTTAAGCGTGCCCGTAATATCGCGGCCGGTGATCGGATTGAGAATACTCAGATCGAGTTCGCTGATTTTCATGGACAGCGTTTCAGCCGGATCCCTGGAGACACTCCCGTCCACGAGCACATACTGGCCGTCGTTCCGGAGTTTCAGTTCGTCAACCTCGATTTCGTTTCTGCGGATGGTGATCAGGTTGTGCGGATCAAACTCCCACGTTTTTTCAAGGATCCTGATCGTGGAGGGCAGGAAATGTAACTGCGTGCTATCCTGAAGAAACTGGAGGCCGCCCTGCAGCCGCAGATAATTCGTCTGATCCTGCTGATCGGCATCCAGACTGAATTCCACCTGGTTCTTATTCCAGATGGCTTCGGCCACGAGGTTCTTCGTTTTCAATGCACGCGTCAGCGACTGCCGGTTTGAATTCAGGAAGGCCATGGCCAGTACGTTGGTGCTATCCGCAATTTTTGATGCGGTAACCTCGAGTTCGGTATCAACGAATAACGCATTATTGTAAGCCAGCGAGTCGATCGTGGAAAAGGCCTGTACGATCGTCGTGTATCCGCTCGTGAACCTGCCTTCGACCAGCGTATTCTCCGACACCAGCAGATCGAGGTTGAACAACTGCACAATGGGTCTGACATCCTTCAGGGAAACCTTGAAGTCAGTTTCATATGCTTTCGGCCGGTATTTCTTTTGAAGATAATAGGAGGAAATTTCCTTGCGGTCGTTCCGGATGTTGAGCAGGATCTCGCGGACCATTGTCTGAAGATCATACGTGAGGTCTGTCAGGAGAAAATCGCCGTGGATCTCCCCGTCCAGAAGTGACGACTCGACCTGTATAGCCCGGCTGCCCTTCTCTTTCTGAGAGGTAATGTGTACGGAATCAAGGGAAAGCGACTTTCCATTGTTGATAATGTGAAAGTCGCGGACGTCTGCTGTTCCGACGATGCTGTCGAGATGAAGTCCTTTTATGTTCACATCGAGGTTTGACCGGATGAACAGCTCCCGCCGGGTAAGGTTGAGGTTCTGGAAGAACGCTGTATCGATATTCGCCTTGACCTTGATCTCGTTGATGCCTTTCCGCAGGTCGATGGAGCCCTCAGTAGTGAATTTCAGGTTGGGGTCATCGATGGAAAAATATCCGTTGAAGAATTCCGAGGCGAAGCGGGCGTTTGTCTTAATGTTTCGGTAGTTATACTTTTTGATGCCGATGAGATCTACATTTCCGTCCAGTTTGAAATTAGCCGTGGAAATGGTTAGTCCGGAGCCTTTCAGATTGCCGTCGAGCGTCACGCGCTGGAAGTTTGTGGTATCGTTTAAATAGGTGCCGAGATCAAAATTCCGCAGCGCGAGCTTACCGCTGTATTCGGAACGGTTGAAATCTTCTTCGTTTACCTTGAAGTTGATATCGGAAGTGATGTCGCCGAGTCTTCCCGAGAAATTGCCATTTGCAACGAAGTCACTGAAGTAGCCAAGAAACTGGCCATCCATCTGAACTCTGCCCAGGGGTCGCAAACGCTCAAGGGCCTGTTCGCCGATGATTCCGCGGAGATCCGGAAAATCGAGGGTGGAATTTTTTAACTCGAGGATGGTAAAAGTTTCGCTGAGCAGCGGCAGGCCCTCCATATCCAGTGAACCTTTCAACAGGGTGTTTCCGGTTGCCAGCTCCATATCGACCAGCTTAAAATTGCTGATCCGGCCATCCATCCTTCCGTTCAAGACAACCGGTTGTTTCAGACGGCCAGCGGCCGGTACAAACAAGGCCAGGTCTTCCGGGTACAACAGCGTGTTTTTAAAGTGCGCGTGAATATTGACCCTTTCATTGAACTCGCTCAGTTCGCGCTGGCCATTGAAGGTGAAGAGCACAGTATCCGTGACAATACTTTTCCCGGCGTTCAGGTTGAGGTCGATAAATTCAAGACTCTGCTGTGAGATCCTGAAAAAGGTGGAGAGCTGGTTGATCTTGAACTTCGAATCATTTTCCGTTGCCAGAAGCGTTTGCAGTTTGAACTGGATGGTGTCGCCAAGCGCCAGAAAGTTCTGCAACTGTGCTTCGTCGATGTCGACCGAGAACTGATTGTAGTTAAATCCCGATTTGATGGAATCCCGGTCCTGGTCGATGTAAGCGAAAGCGCTTTCGTTCAGGATGGCCTCTCCGATATTGATGCGCGGCGAGCGACCGGTGCCTGGCCCCGCGGCGCCATAGTGTTCATTGATGCGGTTGATAAAGACGTTGATATTGAGGTTCCTGGAAGTATCCGACTCATTAATGCGGGTGACAAAAACGTCGGCAGCCTCCAGGTAGACGCCGTCAACGTTGATATCGCGTTGTTCCAGAAGTTGGGATAGCTGAAAGTTGATCAGCACATTTTTGATGGAGATCATCCTGTTTTGTTCCAGGTCAAAGACCTGGAGGTTTTCCAGCTCAAGCCGATCAAACCATAATAGCTGGAAGTTGTCAACCGAGGCCTGAAAACCCGTTACTTTGGTGAAGCCGCGCAGGTAACGGTCAATGATCTTTTTTTGTATGGCGGGTATCTGAAGAATCAGGAAAGCGGAAACAAGAACAAATACAAGCGTTGTCGCGGTGTAAGCTAATATTTTGGGTATTCTATTTTTGATAACTTGCAAGTTCATTTGTCATCCATGCATCCCATTATTCTTGCTATTGAATCTTCGTGCGATGAAACTTCCGCCGCTGTTATAAGAAACGGCAAGGTACTCAATAATATTATTGCCTCACAGGCAGTACACCAAAAATACGGCGGCGTGGTACCGGAGCTGGCATCGCGGGCCCATCAACAGAATATTGTGATGGTGGTAAAGGAATCGATGGAACAATCGGGTGTCTTGAAAACGGAACTGGATGCGATAGGGTTCACACGCGGTCCCGGGTTGATCGGTTCCTTATTGGTAGGGGTTTCTTTTGCGAAGGGTATGGCCCTCGGACTGGGGATCCCGCTCATTGAAGTGAACCACATGCAGGCCCATGTGTTGTCGCATTTTATCGGGGAACCCGTTCCCGGATTTCCGTTTTTGTGTCTTACGGTGAGCGGAGGACACACACAGATTGTGCTCGTGCGGGATTACCTCGACATGGAGGTCATCGGCCAGACACAGGATGATGCAGTAGGGGAAGCTTTTGACAAAGCGGCAAAGATCCTGGAAATGCCCTATCCCGGGGGGCCGCTGATCGACCGCTGTGCACAGTCCGGAAATCCCCATGCTTTCAAATTTCCCGATACCTCCATGCCGGGGCTGGATTTTTCGTTCAGTGGAATTAAAACGGCATTTTTGTACTTCCTCCGCGATGAAAAAAAGAAGAACGCTGCGTTTGTGGAGGAGAACCTGAATGATATTTGCGCGAGCCTTCAGCACACACTGGTGTCTATGCTTTTATCCAGACTTGAAAAAGCCAGTGACCAGACAGGGATTCGTGAAATTGCCATTGCAGGCGGAGTTTCGGCAAACAGTGGATTGCGAAAGAGCCTGATGTTGCTGGCGGAGAAACGGAGGTGGAACGTATTCATTCCCGCATTTGAATATTGCACTGACAACGCGGCCATGATCGCCATGGCAGCGCATTTCAAATACTTAAAGAAGGACTTTTCACCCCTCGACGTTACGCCACTGGCGCGGATGCCGGTTTCATGAATTTGCCAGGAAGAAATGTCTGCAACCGATGAAGGATATTTTTAAAGCCGGTGATGTAAGAGAGTACAGGACGATCGTCAGCGAAGGGGATGTCGCGCGTTTTCATGGCGCGGTCGTACATCGGGTTTATGCTACCTTTGCACTGGCACGGGACGTTGAATGGACCACCCGCCAGTTTGTAATCGAAATGAAGGAAACGGATGAAGAAGGCATTGGTACCTGGCTTGAAATCAGGCATCACGGTCCGGCTTTTGTGGGTGATGAGGTCGCCATCAGGGGAGTTTACGAAAGCCTCGCCAATGGTGAGTTGACATGCAGCTTCGAGGCGCGGGCGGGCAACCGGATCATCGCCACCGGGAAAACCGGCCAGAAAATTTTGAAGCTGAAAAAAATTAAATCAATTTTCAACAATGAGTAAGCAACGCTTTGCGAAGGATATCAATATCAGGAACAGGCAGGCATCCTTCGAGTATGAACTGCTCGATAAATATGTTGCAGGCATTGTACTCACGGGTACGGAGATAAAATCCATCCGGGAAGGGAAAGTGAATCTCCAGGACGGGTATGGTTATTTTAACAATGGTGAATTGTTTGTAAAAGGTGTTAACATCTCCCCGTATGCGCAGGGTACGCATTACAATCATCCGGCGACGCGTGAACGCAAGTTGTTGCTGAAACGTTCTGAATTGAAAAAGCTGGAGGCGAGAAGCGAAGAAAAAGGGTTGACCCTGGTGCCAACACGATTGTTCATCAACGATCGTGGTTTCGCAAAAATGGAGATCGCATTGGGTCGCGGAAAGAAGACGCATGACAAACGCGACAGCATAAAAGAGAGAGATGCCAAACGGGAATTGGACCGTATGAAATTTTAGTGTTTGCAGTATCCCGCCAGGTGTATTGCGTATAACCCCGTAGTGAGAGATGGAAGAAATTGACTTTGGAGTCTGCAGGCTGAGCGTTGTGAGTGTGCGAAAGAACCCCGCTGATCAGGAAGAACAGGTGACGCAGCTTTTATTCGGAGATCATTATTCCGTGCTGCAGGAATCTGAAAACAGGAAATGGGTCAGGATACGGATCCATTTTGATCAGTATGAGGGGTGGATCGATATCAAACAACATCAATCCATTACGAAGGAATATTTCAATCACATCAACCACGCCGAGTTCAAGATCACAACGGACATCACCTCCACCTTGCTGTATAACAAAAGTCCACAGGTAGTGCTCATGGGCAGCATCATACCGAT
This sequence comes from Chryseosolibacter sp., assembly GCA_049791675.1. Lineage (GTDB taxonomy): Bacteria > Bacteroidota > Bacteroidia > Cytophagales > Cyclobacteriaceae > Chryseosolibacter. Next base: position 16,531 of record JBARAD010000132.1, on the reverse strand, counting down.
CTCTAGCTCGGAGCTCTTCAAGATGGAAGAACAATTTGCTTTTAACGGTGAAGCAAAAAGCCTGGGACAACGCCGTGAGATGGATTTCTTGCGCTCGACAGCATCCAAATACCTCAACAGCCCATATCAGTGGGGCGGCAAAAGCCCCTTCGGGATTGATTGCTCCGGTTTTACGCAAATGGTATTTAAACTGTGTGGTTACAAGCTCCAGCGCGATGCTTCGCAGCAGGTTAACCAGGGTAAAGACGTAGCATCATTGGCCGCTTCAAGGCCGGGCGACCTGGCTTTTTTTCAAAATGAAAAGGGAAAAGTTGTCCATACGGGAATACTGCTCGCAGAAAAAAAGATCATACACGCGTCGGGAAAAGTAAGGGTCGATCACATTACAGAGGACGGTATCCAGCACATGGAAACCAGGAAAATCACGCACCACCTCTGTGCTATCAGGCGACTGCTGTCCGAATAGGCCCCGGATTTTTTTGGCGAAAGCGCTTTCATTGAGTCAGAAACACTTTGCTAGTTAAAGGATTTGGACTTATCTTACCCTCATGAATACAAGGGTGTTGGTCTTAAACCAGGATTTTAGCCCGCTGATGGTTTGTTCAGTGGAGCGCGCCTTCATTCTTGTGTATCTTAAGAAGAGTGAGCTTGTCCGTCCGGCCAACGGACACAAGTTGCGGTCTGTCACCCAGAGCTTCCCCATGCCTTCTGTGATCCGGTTAAACCGATATGTCAACGCCCCTTACAAGGGCGTTAATCTTACCCGGCAGAATATATTCAAACGCGATGGAAATGAGTGCCAGTATTGCGGGACCCGTAAGGACCTCACCATCGACCACGTGACGCCCCGCGCCCGCGGTGGTGTCGATTCATGGACCAACCTCGTAACGGCATGCAAAAAATGCAATACCAAAAAGGGGGATTATACGCCTGAGGAGGCGGGCATGCACCTCCGCAAAAAACCATCAAAGCCTTCCTATTCAATTTTCCTGAAAGACCACCTGAATGATCAGGGGAGTGAGTGGGATTCATTTTTAAGTGGACACCAAAGTCACTAATTTTCCTTCATGTTTGATCTCGTAGAAAAAATCGCTGTCATTACAGGCGCTGGAAGTGGAATCGGTAAAGCAATAGCGGAACTCTTTGCGACAAGACAGGCAAAGGTATTCCTGCTGGATCTTAATACCGAAGCGCTCGAAGAAACAAAGAAAACCATCCTCGCCAGCGGCGGCAACGCTGTGGCACTGCGTTGTAATGTTGCCGATCAGCCGGAGGTGGTAAATGTTTTTCAGCAGATCATTCAGCAATCCGGCAGGATCGATATCCTGGTGAACAGTGCGGGCATTGCTCACATTGGCAGACTGGAAACGACGTCCGATGCTGATTTTGACCGGATTGTTGCGGTCAATGTCAAGGGTGTTTACAATGCCATGTTTGCCGCCGTCGGGCAGATGAAGAAACAGGGGGGAGGCGTCATTCTCAATCTTGCCTCGGTGGCGGCGACGCTCGGACTGTCTGAGCGTTTTGCCTACTCGATGAGCAAGGGCGCCGTCCTCAGTATGACGCTCTCTGTTGCCAAGGATTATATTGCAGACAATATCCGCTGCAACTGTATATCACCCGCCAGGGTACACACGGCTTTTGTCGATGGCTTCCTCAAAAAGAACTATCCCGGCAAGGAGGAAGAGATGTTTCAGAAATTGTCAAAGACCCAACCCATTGGCCGCATGGGTAAGCCGGTGGAGATTGCTGCCCTCGCGCTGTACCTCTGCTCGGACGAAGCCGGATTTGTTACCGGATGCGATTACCCCATCGACGGGGGTTTTGTGAAACTGAATACCTGACCAACACAGGGACTGCGCGATCGAACGCAGCTTAAACGAAACGATGCCCCTGCGTGATCCGGTCGTGGGCTACCCAAGGAAGCTGCTGAGTCAGGGGAAAGAAATGTCGCCGGAGAAACGGCGGTTGATGAAGGAAGAAATTGAATACAGTATAGATACAAACAACAGACTTTAGACTATGAAACTTTTGCGTTTTGGTGAAGCAGGTAAAGAAAAGCCTGGAATTCTTTTGAATGATGAAATCGTTGATGTCTCTTCCTTCGGTGAAGATTTTGGTGAATCGTTTTTCGGAAATGACGGGATCAACCGCCTCTACACCTGGTTTGAATCCAAAAAAACTTCTTTGCCCCGCGCCGGCAAAAACGCAAGACTCGGTGCGCCCTTCACAAGACCTTCCAAGATTGTCTGTGTGGGATTGAACTATAGCAAGCATGCAGCGGAGTCCAAAATGCCCGTGCCTTCAGAACCCATCCTTTTCTTTAAATCAACGACCTCTTTTACCGGGCCTGCTGAAGAGGTGATCATTCCGCGCAACAGTAAGAAAACCGACTGGGAGGTAGAGCTGGCAGTTGTGATAGGAAAAAGGGCAAGCTATGTGGACGAGAAGAATGCCATGGATTATGTTGCGGGTTTCTGTCTTCACAATGATTACAGCGAACGTGAATTTCAGCTGGAGCGCAATGGCCAGTGGGTGAAAGGAAAGAGCGCCGATACTTTTGCTCCCCTCGGGCCGTACATGGTGACCAAAGATGAGCTGCCCAACTATAACAATCTCCGTTTGTGGCTGAAAGTGAACGGCAGGATGCTGCAGGACAGCAATACCAATGACCTGATCTTCGGTGTGCCCTTCCTGATCCATTACATCAGCCAGTTTATGACGCTGTTGCCGGGCGATGTAATTTCTACCGGTACGCCTGCTGGCGTCGGCATGGGGTTAACGCCACCCACATACCTGAAGCCCGGCGATGTGGTTGAGCTGGGGATAGACGGGCTCGGGGAACAAAAGCAAGTAGCCAGGGCGTGGACCCCCTAGTCCCCCCAGGGGCACCAAGTCCCCTTCAGGGGATTTAGGGGTTCAGGGGATTTAGGGGTTCAGGGTCTAGCCAACGCTCAAACCATGATCGACGCTCACCAACATTTCTGGAAATACGACGCTACGCGCCACGCGTGGATCTCGGATGACATGAAGGCGATCCGCCGTGATTTTCAACCCGGAGACCTGAAGCCTTTACTGGACAAGCATGGCATCGCGGGCTGTGTGGCTGTTCAGGTAGATCAGACCGAGGATGAAACACGCGCGTTGCTGACGCTGGCCAATCAGCACAACTTTATCAAAGGCGTTGTGGGCTGGATCGATCTGCGTAATGCAAATCTCGAATCCAGGCTGGAATATTTTTCTGCGCTGAAAAAATTAAAGGGGTTCCGCCATATTGTTCAGGGCGAAAAGCCGGGGTTCCTGTCGCAGCCGTCGTTCATCGCAGGGGTAAGAAGATTGCACGCGCATGATTTTACCTACGATCTTTTGGTCTACCATCATCAGCTGGAAGAGGCCGTTGCCTTTGTCAAACAGGTGCCGGACACAAAAATTGTTGTGGATCACCTTGCCAAACCTGCAATCGCCCGTCAGTCAATAAGGGACTGGGAAAAGCAGGTGCGGCGCCTGGCCGCGTTCCCGAACATCTGCTGCAAACTATCAGGAATCGTGACGGAGGCGACATGGCCGGGATGGAAGTATGAAGATTTTGTTCCCTACCTGGATGTTGTGACGGATGCGTTCGGCGCGGATCGCCTGATGTATGGATCCGACTGGCCCGTGTGTCTGGTGGCCGCCACCTATGATCAGCAACTATCGATCATTCAGAAATATCTCGCAGCCTTTCCTGAATCTGAAAAGAAACAGATTCTTGGTGAGAATGCGAAAAGATTTTATAATCTTTAAACTTATATGGATCTGCAACTGAAGGATAAAGTCATTATGGTTACCGGCGGCGCGAAGGGTATCGGCGAAGGAATCGTTGAAGTCCTTGCACGCGAAGGTGCTGTTCCCGCCATTGTCGGACGGAATGAAGATGATAATAAAATCACGCTGAACAAGATCGGCGGAAAGGGTTTTCAGGTAGTCGCTGAACTTACCCGGCCGGAGGAATGCAGGCACGCCGTGGAAAAAACCGTAAAGCATTTCGGACGAATTGATGGCCTTGTCAACAATGCCGGAGTCAACGATGGGGTCAACCTGGAGAATGGATCCTATGAAGCTTTCATGGCATCACTGCATAAGAACCTGGTTCATTATTATCTGATCGCCCACCATGCATTGCCGGAGTTAAAGAAATCCAGGGGCGCCATTGTCAATATCGGTTCGAAAGTAGCAGAGACAGGGCAGGGCGGGACCTCGGCTTACGCTGCGGCCAACGGTGGGCGTAATGGTCTGACGCGTGAATGGGCCGTGGAGTTGCTGAAGTATGGTATCCGTGTGAACGCCGTCATCGTGGCGGAATCCTATACGCCATTGTATGAGAAATGGATCCGTACTTTGCCGGATCCGGAGCAGAAACTGCGCGAGATCAACGAGACGATCCCGTTGGGCCACCGGATGACGACTGTGGAGGAGATCGCCAATATGGTCGCCTTCCTTTTATCGGAAAGGTCAAGCCATACTACGGGGCAGCTTATCCATGTCGACGGTGGGTACGTGCATCTTGACAGGGCGCTGAATGCATTGAAACAGTCTTAGAGACAGCAGTGTTGCCGCTGCAAAACCATACCACCATGCTACACACAGATACCACAGTTTCCGCTTCAGCCAACACAGGCAAGCGATATCTTATTCCCTTCATCCTCGTCACCAGTCTGTTCTTCTTATGGGGAATGGCCAACATCCTCAATTCTGCGTTGATCTCTCATTTCCAGCCTGTGTTTTCAATCAGCCGGGCGCAGGCGTTGCTGGTGGAGACTGCTTTTTACTTTGGCTATTTTACCATTGCCATTCCGGCAGGTCTGTTCATGGAAAAGTATTCGTATAAAAAAGGCATTCTGCTCGGTCTGATATTGTATGCCGTTGGTGCGTTGCTCTTCATACCTGCGGCCTACATGCTGACCTTTGGATTCTTTCTGTTTGCGTTGTACATCATCGCCAGTGGTCTTGCTTTCCTCGAGACTGCCGCAAACCCTTATGTAACGATCCTCGGTCAGGCTGAAAGCTCCGTTCAACGATTGAATTTCTCCCAGTCATTTAACGGCGTGGCGCTCGTCGTTGGCCCCTGGATCGCAGGTCAGTTTATTTTCGCAGGTAATGAGGGCGCGATGTCTACGCTGGCCGAGAAACAACAGGCGGCAGAAGCTGTGATCTTTCCCTATGGCCTTATTGCCGGCACTGTGCTGGTGGTGGCGTTCTTATTTTCGCTGACCAGAATGCCGGAACCGGAAAAAACGGAGAAATTAAGATTTGACAAATCGATCTTCAGGAACAGACATCTTGTGCTGGCGGTCGTTGCCCAACTTCTTTATGTGGGCGCTCAAGCCGGAATATGGGGAATTTCCATTGACTATATCGTCCACCTCATCCCGGGCACAAGCAAGGAAGTCGCATCGAAGAATTTTTTTGCAGTAGGTACAGCGTTGTTCGTTATTGGAAGATTCCTCGGAACATGGCTTATGACTTTTATCAAGGATCATAAGTTGTTGACCTTCTATGGGATCATGGCTTCGTTGCTTTGCCTGGTGGGTGTCTTCGCTGAAGGAAGGGTGGCTGTTTACGCAGTGCTGGGAATTAATTTCTTCATGTCCATCATGTTCCCGACCATTTTCGCACTGGGCGTCAAAGACCTAGGTCACCAGACCAAACTCGGTTCATCCTTTATCATTATGGCAATTGTTGGCGGCGCGATTCTGCCACCCTTCATGGGACTGTTTACGGATATCCAGCTTTCCTTCCTGCTGCCGGCTGTTTGTTTCCTCGCGGTAGTATATTATGGATGGTCGGGATACAAGATTAAACCCGTCAACACATGAGGCGATACTACCTCGCGCTCGATCTGAAAGATGACCCCAAACTCATCGCGGAGTATGAAGGTCATCATAAAACTATTTCCGCCGAAATTCTGGGAAGCATTCGGGACTCCGGCGTCGAACGCATGGAATTGTTCAGGGCAGGAAACAGGATGTTCATGATCATGGAAGTAAGCGATTCATTCTCCTTTGAAGAAAAAGAACAGATGGATCAGTCGAATCCAGCCGTACAAACGTGGGAAACACTCATGTGGAAATATCAGCAGGCCCTTCCTTTTGCGAAGCCTGGCGAGAAATGGGTTTTGATGAAAAAATTTTTTGACACCAAAACAGATTGAGTATGCACCGACTTTGCTGGATGTACCTGATGGCAATGCTGATCATAAGCGAGGGTTATGGTCAGCAAAAAAATATCATCTTCATCATTGCCGATGACCACCGCTACGATGCGATGGGCTTTATGAAGAAAATACCCTGGCTTGAAACCCCCGCCCTTGACCGCATGGCGGCCGAGGGTATGCACATTAAGAATGCTTTCGTCACCACGGCGCTTTGCTCGCCGAGCCGTGCTTCGGTATTGACGGGGATGTATGCCCATAGTCACACTGTTGTGGATAACGCGGCGCCGGAACCGGAGGACATTGTTTATTTTCCCCAGCTTTTACAGAAGGCAGGATATCAGACAGCCTTCTTCGGCAAATGGCACATGGGCAATGAAGGCGACCATCCCCGCAAAGGATTTCATCATTGGGAAGGTTTGCGCGGGCAGGGAGCGTATTACAATCCTTCGCTCAACATCAATGGCAAGCGAACGAAATTCACCGACTCTACTTATATAGCGGACCTCATTACTGACCATGCGCTCGGCTGGATGAAGAGCCGTAAAAAGGAACAGCCGTTTTTTGTATACCTTTCTCATAAGGGTGTCCACGCGTCGTTTGAGCCGGCGAAAAGGCACAGGGGCAAATACAAAAACAGGCCTGTACCGCTTCCTCCTTCCTATCATCTGACCGCTACTGACGCGTACAAGAAGCATGGTATCCCTGAATGGGTGAAGGAACAACGCCACAGCTGGCATGGCGTGGATCACATGTACCACGGCGAGATCGATTTTGAAACGTTTTACCGGAATTATCTTGAGACGTTGCTGAGTGTGGATGAAAGCGTGGGCCGCGTACTGGACTATCTCAAAGCAAATGACCTGGACAAAAATACACTCGTCATGTACATGGGCGACAATGGCTTCTCCTTCGGTGAACACGGCCTCATTGACAAACGCCACGCGTATGAGGAGTCGATGCGTGTACCCATGATGGTAAGATGTCCTTCAACGGTGAAGGCCGGGAGTGTCACAGAAGCGCTGGTTCAGAATATCGATGTAGCCCCCACGTTGCTGGAGTATGCGGGTGTCACCGCCCCCGGTCAGATGCAGGGTAAGTCTTTTATGAACGTGCTGACTGGAAAATCACAACAACATCGCGACAGGATATTTTATGAATATTACTGGGAGTACCATTTTCCGCAAACGCCCACCATGTTCGCTGTCCGCAGCGGGAAATATAAATACATCCATTATTACGGACTCTGGACCCAGAATGAACTGTACGACCTGGAAAAAGATCCCTATGAAATGCAAAATCTCATTGCCGATCAGCAATACAGGGAGATGACAAAAGATTTCTCCGCGCAGATCTTTGACTGGCTCCAAAGTACCGGTGGCATGCACATTCCCCTGAAACGGAACGTCTATCCGAAGATCGACCACAAGTACAAGGACCAGTATTAGGCAGGCGTCGCTGCCATTTCAGCATTCAGATTGCCATTGAGAGCTTTGGGGGTAACTTTTGTGGGAAAAGAACGTTATTAAAATATACCGATCGGTATATTTTTGTATCATTGCACCATGAAGTCTGCCCGCACCCGAAAATTGATACTGGAAAGAGCAGCGCCCCTTTTTAACAGGAAGGGCTTTGACGGCACCTCCATGGCTGATCTGGAAGCGGTAACCGGTTTGACGAAAGGCGCGTTGTACGGCAACTTTCATGACAAGGAAGCCATCGCAGGAGAAGCGTTTGGATACGCGATGGACGCTGTCAGGGAACAGATGCGGAGTTCCTTAAGAGCAGTGCCTACTGCCAAGGGCAAGCTTACAGCGATGCTCGATTTTTTCGCGCGCTATGTTTTCGAACCGCCGATACCGGGAGGTTGTCCTTTGTTGAATACTGCGGTGGAGGCTGACGACCACCGTCTTTCCATGCGCCCACGGGTTGCCGCAGAGATCATGCAGGTGATTGATTTTATCGCCACGCTACTCAGGCAGGGGATGGACGACGGAGAGTTTAAAAAAGATACGAACGCCACCGAAATTGCTTACACATTTTTTTGCGCCATCGAAGGTGCCATTATGTTCTCGCGGGTCGAAGGCAGCCGCGAACCGATGGAAATCATTGTAAATTTTTGTAAAAATAAACTGGAACAAATCAGCATATGCAACAAAAACGGGTAGTCGTTACAGGCCTGGGAGCGCTTACGCCACTGGGAAATAACGTCCATGAATTCTGGAACAATCTTATAGAAGCAAAGAGCGGTGCAGCGCCGATCACCAGGTTTGATACGACGAAATTCAAGACCAGGTTCGCTTGTGAAATCAAGAATTACGATCCCCTTGATTATTTCGAGAAAAGCGAGGTCCGAAAAATGGACCCCTTTGCCCAGTATGCCCTGGTCACCAGCGGTGAAGCAATAAAAGATTCCGGTCTCAACCTGGATGCCATCGACAAAACAAGGGTAGGTGTCATCTGGGGATCGGGTAACGGTGGGTTCTACACTTTTCAGCAGGAGATCATGGAGTATGCCAAAGGCGATGGCACACCGCGCTTCAATCCCTTCTTTATTCCCAAAGTCATTGTCGACATCGCTTCGGGATGGATCTCCATCAAGTACGGGTTTATGGGCCTGAATTTTACAACGGTATCGGCATGTGCTACGTCAACGACGGCGATCATCGATGCCATGAACTACATTCGCTGGGGAAAGGCCGACATCATCGTGACGGGAGGATCAGAGGCCGCAGTAAACGAGGCGGGTATTGGCGGGTTTGGCGCGATGAAGGCATTGTCAACGCGCAACGACGACCCCGCCACGGCTTCACGACCTTTCGATATTGACCGCGATGGATTCGTCATGGGCGAAGGCGCGTGCGCCCTGGTACTGGAAGAGTACGAACACGCGAAACGCCGCGGCGCAAGGATCTATGCAGAAGTCGCCGGTGGTGGGATGTCTGCTGACGCACATCACTTGACCGCCACCCACCCCGAGGGAAAAGGCGCGATCCTCGGTATGAAGTGGGCGCTGGAAGATGCAGGGTTGTCACCCGACGCGGTGGATTATTTAAACCCGCATGCTACCTCTACACCCATGGGAGATGTCAGCGAAATGAAAGCTGTAAAGACTTTTTTTGGTGAGAATGCAGGTCATCTCCACATCAGCGCAACAAAATCCGCTACAGGACATTTGCTCGGTGCAGCAGGGGCTGCGGAAGCATTGATCTGTATCAAGACGATCGAACAGGGCATGATTCCCCCTACCATCAATTCAAAGAACCTCGATCCGGAACTGCCTTCCGGTCTGAATCTGGTGTTGGGTCAGAAATTCAAAAAGGATGTGAAGGTCGCCCTGAGTAACACGTTCGGTTTTGGGGGACATAATGCCAGTGCGGTGTTCAGGAAATTGTAATCTGCAGACAGCACCCCTGAACGGTCTTCAAAATCCCGTTCAGGGGAATCAGGCGCTCCGGAGGGGCGCCTTTTTTTTGATGGGACGGATCCCTCCTTATACCAGAATTCCGGTATTGCATTTGAATGCAAAAATCGCAAACTTCATCAAATTGAACGCCGAATTACGGTAGCGACTGTGGGAACCAGTGTGCGGAAAAAAATGGACCCCGATCAGATCTTTGTCACGCCTCGTGAAAAGGAGGTTATTCATTTGCTTGCCCACGGATTGTCTTCCAGAAAGATTGCCCGGGAATTGGGCATCAGCTTTCATACAGTAGAAAGCTTCCGCAAAAAACTCTTGCAAAAATTCAATACAAAAACCACGGTTGAAATGGTGTTGAAGGCTGGGAATATATTGCCTAAGGAATTCTGGGTTCAGCAGACAGCAGTACGTTAATTCTTTCTTTGTTGAATTCTTTAACCAGTAAATATTTCAGCTATGCCGCTGTTCATGGACTTCCACAAAAATCTGAGTGTTTCCATCGAGGATGTGAAAAAGGCGCATATTGCCGATGAGCGGATCCAGGGAAAGTATGGCGTGATCTATCATCAATTCTGGGTAAATGAGATTGACGGCACCGTGTTTTGCCTGATGGAAGGGCCCGATAAGGAATCCTGCGCGGCCGTTCACCGCGAGGCGCATGGTAATGTTGCCTGCTCCATCGTAGAGGTGTCGGCCGGTTTTTATAAACTGTTCATGGGCAACGGTCATACGATTGACCAGGGGCATGTCAAATATGCTGACGGAAGTCCTGACCTGGCCATCCGCCATATACTTGCGATCAATATTCAGGGACTGACATCGCTCACGAACGCGGGGGAATACCGCTCTTTAAAGCCTCCCTATCAGGCAAAGGATCTTGCCCTTTCGCTGCTCAGTAAATATGCAGGACGGGAAGTAAATCGCCTTCATGACGATTCGCTGATCGCTGTCTTCGATGATTCCTGGAATGCGCTGAATTGCGGGCTGGAGATCCAGAAAGTATTGCTGGGCAGGAAGAGCATAGTTGAAAATCACGAATGGAATATTGCCTTCAGGATGGGGCTGTGTGCGGGGCAACCCCTGACCCAGACAGGAGCGTTTTTTTCTGATACGATAACAATGGCGCGCAGACTGTGCAGCATCGCCAACGACAATGAGCTGTTGATCTCCCAGGAACTGCAGAAGTACTGCAGTGAAAAGGCGTTTGCAGGCGGACCGGGGCAGGTGCGTGTCATCAATCCGCGCGAGCAACAATTCATTACGAGCCTGTTTGCAATATCTGAAGAAAAATTAGCGGATGAACATTTTACAGTGGAGAGTCTCAGCCGGAACATCGGGATGAGTCGTCCGAAATTGTACCGTACCATGGTATCATTGACCGGGAAATCGCCGAACGATTTTATCCGTGATCTGAGAATGGATAAAGCAGTACAGTTACTGAAACAGAAGGCTGGCAACATTTCGGAAATTGCCCTTGAAGTCGGTTACAATAACCCTTCCTATTTCGCAAAATGTTTTCAGACCCGGTATGGATGTACGCCGTCAAGGTTTGATGCGTGAAATACATCCCTTATTCGTCATGAAATCATGCCCGCTTCAGATTTCATTTGCCCGACCATGAACAATTAGTGTCATGAAATGATCAGTTGCTGGTGGATTCCGCCGTCATTTTATCCATCCTTTACGAAAAAAAATTGGAAAGGGCGGCGTCCACCCTTTCAGTCAATCAAACCAAAAGTATTATGGCAACGGTTAGTGTCATTCGGGAAACCGAAAGTTTCACCATAGATGAAACGCTGATAGAAGGGTTAAAGAAGTCTATCAGAGGTAGAATTATCCAGCGGGAGGACCCTTCCTTTGATGCGGAACGAAGCGTCTATAACGGCATGATCCGCAAATATCCTTTCATGATTGTGAAGTGCCGTGATGTTGCTGACGTGATGGCAGCGCTTAAATTTGGAAATGAACACAAGCTCAGGATCGCGGTGCGCGGAGGCGGTCATAACGCAGGCGGTCTTGGTGTGTGTGACGATGGCCTTGTCATCGACCTTGAATGGATGAGGGGACTTCATGTAGACCTGATGAAAAAAAACATTCGCGTGGAAGGAGGCTGCACGCTGGCAGATATAGACCACGCGACGCAACCATTTGGTATGGCTGTGCCCACGGGAATATTTTCTTCCACTGGTATTGCAGGACTTACCCTTGGCGGCGGACTGGGGCATCTGTCACGTACCTATGGCCTGACCATCGATAACCTGCTGGAGGCGGACGTTGTACTGGCCGACGGAAGTCTGGTAACGACAAATGAAAATTCCGAGCCGGATCTGTTCTGGGCTATCCGCGGGGGCGGCGGAAATTTTGGAATCGTAGTTTCTTTCTTATTCCGTATGCAGCCAGCAGGCGTTGTTTACGGCGGACCGATGCTGTGGCACATCAGTGAAAGCGAGGAGGTGATGAAGTTTTACAGGGACTTTATTCTGAAAGCTCCTGACCACGTCTACGGTTACTTCGCTTTCCTCACAGTTCCGCCCGTGTCGCTGTTTCCTGAAGACCTTCATCTGAAGAAAATGTGCGGTATCGTCTGGTGTGTCGTCGGAGATCCGGAAGAAGCGATCGGCTCCATCGATACATTTCGGTCGTTCAAAAAACCAGCGCTGGATTATACGGCAAAAATTCCCTTCGCAACATTGCAGGGTATGTTTGATCCCTTGTATCCAAAGGGTCTGCAATGGTACTGGAAAGCGGATTTTGTTAAAGAACTATCGGATGAAGCCGTGACCATCAACGTTCAATACGGAAATAATTTACCGACGCCTCAATCAACCATGCACCTCTATCCAATCAATGGTATGGCCCACACAATTGAGAACGGCGATACGGCTTTTGCCTACCGGGATGCTAACTGGGCACAAGTAATTGTCGGTGTCGATCCTGATCCGGGCAAGGCGGATATCCTGGCTGCGTGGGCCAAAGCGTATTGGGAAGCCCTGCATCCTTACGCGGCGGGGGGCGCTTACATCAATTTCATGATGGACGAAGGCGAAGACAGGGTGAAGGCATCCTATCGGGATAACTACCGCAAGCTAAAGACTATCAAGGCTAAATACGATCCGGAAAATATTTTTTCGGTCAACCAGAATATCAGGCCGCAGTAAATGTGGCATTAAACCCTTCATTGAACAAACCAAATATTCATCTATGAAAAACTTGCATTCATCCAGAAGACAATTTGTCGGAACGCTGGCTGCCGGTGCGTCCGGTTTGCTGGCAGCTGTTCCCGGCTCATCACTTGCAGCGCGGGAGGGATTGAACATCGGTGGCGGTGGCTCCGAAGCGTTCTTCAAGAAAATCAAGGGAGATCATCGCATTGTTTATGATGCGACCGAGCCGCATGCCGGATTCCCGTTGATATGGTCATGGGTATTTTACAAAACCAATAATGACACTGGCTCGGCCGATGGAGACATCACTGCCATGGTTGTCTTAAGACACAACGCGATCCCTTTTGCCATGGAAGACCGCCTGTGGGAAAAATATAAACTCGGCGATTTCTTCAAGATCAATGACAATCACACGAACGCTCCTTCTGTGCGCAATCCCTATTGGATGCCACAGGAAAAAGACTATCCTCTTCCGGGAATCGACGGAATAAAAAGACTGCAGGAGCGCGGTGCGTTATTCTGTGTCTGCAACATGGCCATCTCCGTCTACAGTGGCTTCGTTGCCAAAGGCATGAATCTCGATCCTGAGGAGGTGAAAAAAGATTGGCTGACCGGCATCCTGCCGGACATTGAAGTGGTGCCCTCGGGTGTGTGGGCCATCGGCCGCGCCCAGGAAAACGATTGTGCATACTGTTACGCCGGAGGTTGATCACTCCGGGTCTGCCAGGCGAGTCAAATTCTATCTGTAAACTGATGAATTGCCCGGGGCGCGTATACATCGCGCCCTGCAATTCAAACGCTGAACCAATCAATTTTTCAGACCCCTTATGAAAAAATACATACTGCATATCTTGTTGTGTCTTCCGGTAGCGGCGTTTGCGCAGACAAAGCCAGTGAAGATTGTGTTTGATGTTACCAGTAAAGATACATTGACACATCAGGCTGTATTGCGTCACGTGCAGGGCATGAACGAGGCTTATCCGGATGCCCTGCTTGAGGTCGTCATCTATGGCAATGCATGGCCTATGGCAGTGAAAGGCAAAACATCTTCCGATATCGTGGAAAAATTGTCGCAGGAAGAAAATGTTTCATTTAAAGTTTGCGGCATCACCATGGAACGTTTTAAGGTGAACAAGTCTGACCTTGTTGCAGGCGTGGAAGTTGTTCCCGATGCCATTATACAGATCGTCACAAGGCAGGGCGAGGGATGGGGCTACATAAAAGAATCGCACAACTGAGCCTCGCGGTTCCATGGGTGCGCACGATGGGCGTGAATCGGAAATCTGCGGAATGGCTCAACGGATCGTTACACTGGTAGTTGTTTCCCTGATACTCATCTTTGCTTCAGGTCTGTTCTTTATTTTTTATGATCCCGCTCCGCCATCAGGCAGGAAAACAACCACATCAAAAGAGAATCCGATCGGCTCCGGTGATGATGTCTGGCAGGCGCCTGATTCAACACTGATCCCAAATACAGCGGAGGGTGACCTGATCCGCTATGGACGCGAATTGATCGCGCACACGGCAAAATACCTTGGACCAAAAGGGAAAGTCAGCAGCATCAGCAACGGCATGAATTGCCAGAACTGCCATTTGAAGGCCGGCACAAAACCATTCGGGAACAATTACGCTGCCGTGACCTCGACCTATCCGAAATACCGTGCGCGTTCAGGAACCGTTGAATCGATCGAAAAAAGAATTAATGACTGTATCGAGCGAAGTTTAAATGGAGAAATGCTCGCGGAAAACAGTGTTGAAATGCGCGCGATGATCGCCTGGTTCCACTGGCTTGGCAAAGATGTGAAGAAGGGGATTGTGCCGAAAGGTACAGGCATTACAACACTGCCTTTTCTCGCAAGACCCGCTGACCCCGGGAAAGGGAAACTGGTGTATGAAAAGCATTGTCTTGTTTGTCACGGCAGGGAAGGGGCAGGCTTGAAACATCCTGATAGCGTGGAGTGGTACTATCCTCCGCTCGCAGGCGTGGACAGTTACAATGTTGGAGCAGGATTGTTTCGGCTTTCCAGGATGGCAGGCTATGTAAAAAACAACATGCCATACGGAACCACTTTTGAAAATCCTGTATTGACAGATGAAGAAGCCTGGGACGTCGCGGCCTACATTAATTCTTTACCACGCCCAGTAAAGGACTTCACTCATGACTGGCCCGATCTCTCGGCAAAGCCATTTGATCATCCGTTTGGACCTTATGCCGACAGTTTTCCGGAAACCCAACACAAGCTTGGCCCTTTCGCGGAAATCGCTGCGGCCGCCAAGAAGAAATCACAGGACGGACCTTCCCGTTGATGGCGCTCGCTCAAGTCAGCGAGCAAGTACCCGCTAAAACTTCAGTGTGAATACAGTGCGCACATCGGGCTCGGATTCTGCCGTGATGGTTCCATTATGCATCTGCATGATCTGACGCGAAAGACTTAAACCGATGCCTGAACCGGTTCGCTTTGTAGTGTAAAAAGGGACGAAGATATGTTCAAGGGCTTCCCTGATGATACCCGGACCGTTGTCGATCACTTCGATCTTGATCACGTTTTCGTCGTAACGTCCGATGAGTTCCAGTTTCGGATCCGGTGTTTCGGCGAGCGCCTCGATCGCATTCTTCAACAGGTTGATGAGCACCTGTTCGATCATCTCTACGTCAGCCTGGATTGTGAGGTACTCCGAGCTCCATTCGTAATGGAATGAAATATCTGTTTTCTTCAGTTCGGGCTTCATCAATTGCACCACTTTTTCAATTACGTCTTTCAATCGCACGACGGCCATCTTCGGTTTCGGAAGGGAAGTGTATTCCCGGTAGGCATCAATGAACTTGATAAGACCGCGGCTGCGGTTTTCAATCGTACTCAGTCCTTCTCTTAAATCATCCGCACCCTCATCCTTCAACTCATAATGGTTGTTCTTCCGTTCCATGTCATGATCGAGTATTTCCCGAAGAGTAGACGTGAGCGAAGAGATCGGGGTGATGGAGTTCATGATCTCATGCCGCAGGACCCGGGTAAGATTTTGCCAGGCCTCCAGCTCCTGCTTCTGCAATTCCGGCTGAATGTTCTGGAGCGTGACGAGCTTCACATCCACGCCGCGGATGCGAAGTTCCGTCGACTGGATGGTGAGATACATTTCATTGCTGGCCCTGTACAACTCACTCTTTCCGGACTCCACAGTATTCAAGGCATGGTATAGCGTCGGGTTGACCTGGATCAGTTCGCGGATGTTGCGGATCGAATTGATGCCGACGAACTTTTTGGCATTGGTGTTGATCAGCTGAATATTTCCGTCGCCGTCAAAAGACAGGATACCGGTACGGACCTGTTGCACCACAGAATTCAGATACTGCCAGTGTTCTTCCTTTTCGGACCGTGCTTTTCTGAAGGCTTCCAGCACTTCGTTGAATGCGATGTTGAGGTCCTTAAAACTTTTGCCAAGCTTGTTGTCGGCGGTAAAGCCGGAGATAAAGTCTGAGTATTTCACAGACTCCAGAAACCGGGTCAGCTTGCGGTTCGTCTGGCTCACGAACCGGAAGATGTCCACGAGCTGAATGACGATAACAACAAAAGTGAGAATGGCTGCAAACAGCATGTTCGGCCTTGTCATCATGAAGGAGAACAAGGCCATGGTCAACGCAAGAAAAATTACCCGAAGCACAACCCGGGTGCGAAAGTCTCGGAAGTTCAAGTCTAAAATTTAAGATTTAAGATTCAAGATTCAAGATTTAAAGTTAGGAATTCTGCGAGATACTTGAGG
>JBARAD010000131.1:0-15605 GCA_049791675.1 Chryseosolibacter sp. | reverse complement strand
ACGACCAGCGATGGCTCGGTAAGCCGAGATGCACAAGTCGAAATCGAAAAGCTTCCACAGGTAACTCAGCGGAATACATCTGTCACTCCAGTCGAGGATCGCCGTATAACCTTAACAATCAATGGGTATGACGCCGACTCAAAAAGCATTATTGAGCGTATCAATCTCTGGAATAACTACGAAACGCGCCGACGGGTTGTAGGCCAGGTACGTCATGGGGAAAAGGTCGTGCTGTTAAAACGGATGGGTGATGGCGTCTTCATCGAGACCAGCGCCGGAGTGCGCGGCTGGCTGACTTATTGGTTTATAAAAGAGTACGAAAAATGATACTCTTGAAAACAAAAAAAGGCCATTCCTGTCTTGGAGATGGCCATTTTCGTGTAGTCCGTACGGGAATCGAACCCGTGTTACCAGAATGAAAATCTGGTGTCCTAACCCCTAGACGAACGGACCGTTCTGTAAAGGAGGTGCAAATATAGACGGACGAAATGTAATTGCAAACGGGTGCTAATTTTTTTTCAAAAAACCATTTTCAATTTCATTGGTTTTAGCCCTGAGGTCTTTTATTTTTGCCACGCATCTGTCGACCGACAGATAATCAGTGACTTAAAAATAAATATCATCATGACGAAAGTAGGTATTAATGGATTTGGCCGCATCGGCCGCCTCGCCTTCAGAGCCGCCCTTGAGCGAAAAGATATCGAGATTGTAGGCATCAATGATCTGGTTGAAGCCGATTATATGGCCTATATGTTAAAATATGATTCCACCCATGGGAGATTTGAGGGCACCGTTGAAGCGAAAGATGGCCACCTGGTTGTGAATGGTAAAAAAATCCGTGTAACGGCTGAGAAAGATCCTGCCAACCTGAAATGGAATGAGGTAGGTGCCGAAATTGTCATCGAATCTACCGGCTTGTTCCTCACGAAAGAGCAGGCTCAGAAACATATCACCGCCGGTGCAAAAAAAGTGGTGATGTCCGCCCCCGCAAAAGACGATACCCCAACTTTCGTAATGGGCGTTAACCACAAACAACTGAAAGGGGATCAGACGATCGTTTCCAACGCATCCTGTACCACCAACTGCCTTGCTCCCCTGGCGAAAGTGCTCAATGACAAGTTCGGTATCGCGGAAGGCCTGATGAGCACCGTTCATGCTGTGACCGCCACTCAGAAAACTGTTGATGGCCCCTCAGTAAAAGACTGGCGCGGCGGCCGCGGCGGTTTCCAGAATATTATCCCCTCCTCTACTGGCGCGGCCAAAGCGGTGGCGCTCGTTATCCCGGAACTGAAAGGTAAGCTTACCGGTATGTCTTTCCGCGTTCCGGTTGCGGATGTATCTGTAGTCGACCTTACGGTCCGCCTCGAAAAAGGTGCAAGCTACGAGGATATCAAGAAGGCGATGAAAGAAGCCTCGGAAGGCGAACTGAAAGGCATCCTCGGATATACGGAAGAAGATGTCGTGTCTCAGGATTTCCTCGGCGACGCAAGAACTTCGATTTTCGATGCAAAAGCGGGAATTGCCCTTAACAATAATTTCGTGAAAGTAGTAGCCTGGTACGACAACGAATGGGGCTATTCGAACAAGCTGATCGACCTCGTTCAGGAGCTCGCAAAAGTGAAATAATCAACAAAATTTTTTCTTATCAAAAAAGCCGCTTTTAGCGGCTTTTTTGCGTTTTAGGCATAAAGATTTTACGCAAGCTGACTGATTCACAGGCAATTCTTTCAATTTTTTCGTTTAAGATAATCAGGGACGTAAGCAATGCAGGATTATTACGAAGCATTAGGTGTCAGCAGAACGGCCAGCCAAACGCAGATCAAGGTTGCCTTTAAGAAAATGGCAATGCGCTACCATCCTGACCGGAATCCGGGCAATAAGGAAGCGGAAGAAACCTTCAAATTCCTGAATGAAGCTTATCACACGCTGTCGGATCCCGTCAAAAGATCGCGTTATGATTCACGCTTCCATATTATCACGGAAGAACTGAATGACGCTTACTGGCAGGAAGTCAAACGCAAACGATATCAACAATGGAGACAGTCACGCGACAGGCGTTATCGGCTGGATAAAAACTATTTCAAGATACAGGGCCTGGCATTTCTGGTATTCCTCATCCTCGCGGGCTTCTGCTTTGCCGTGATCAATACAGCACATTATTACGTTCGCCAGCAACACATGGAGAAATGGCGCGCAAACAGCCTGCAGCTCAAACAGGTAAATGGTTTGTTCGGCGCAGGCAAATTCCACGATGCCTTCACCATGATCAGGGACATGGAGGAAAGAGATCCTCTTGATTTCCGCTTCGGTTTCGTGCGCGACAGCCTGGTGGCATCGCTCAGGGCACAGGCCGACAATGAATACAAGAACAGTGACTTCCGCAGTGCGGTAACGCATTACCTCGTCCTGAAAAATTACGAACACCCCGTCCGGTATGAGACGCTCGAGAATATGTCCATGTGCCAGTTTTACCTCGGTAATTACAAAGAGTCACTGGAGGCATTAAAACACCTGCACAACCAGTTGCCCGGAGACCTAGGACTGGTATATAAAATAGGACTTCTCAACCTGGAGAAGCTTGATAATCCCGGCGAGGCCCTCCAATACTTCAACATGGGTAAGAAACTCTTTAAGCAGAATCTGAGCCGGGTGTATGGAAATGCCTTTCAGGTGGTCATGAATCCCCAGGATGCGCCGGATATCTATTACAGTATCTTCAGGGCACGGGCCCTCACCAATATGAAACTCGGCAACTTTCAGGATGCGGTCACCGATTGCAACTGGGCCATCTTCCTGCGACCGCACGAAGGCGAAGGTTATTATCTGCGCGCCGTTGCAAACATCAGCGCGAACGAATATCCCGCCGTTTGTGATGACATCATGAAAGCCCGACAGCTCGGCGCCGAACAGGCCGGCGTATTGAGCAAACGTTACTGCAGATTCCGCGGCGCCACCGCCCAGCGCGAATGATCTTTTCTCAACACAGCCGGGCAACGCCGTCCATGATGGCTGTATTATTTTCAACGGATTTTTAACATTTCCCAATCTTTTACGCCAGCCTGGCAAGAGACCGCCCGGCACCGCCAACTTCCCTTGAAGATGGACGATCCCGCCTGGTGGTTTTATCGGTCGACAAGTCAATTAACCCTCCGGATCCTTGCGTTTTAATTTGTTTGTCGCTAAAATCAAATTATGACAGGCCTCACCTCCGAACAGACGAACTCCATCAAGAAAAGCTATTTGAATATCCTGGCCCTGTTCCTGGACGATAACAAAATCGAAAGCCGGTATTTAAGGTGCCTCCTCAAATGGGGATTTGAATTGCGTCTCTCACCTGAAGACCTGAAGCAAGCCAATATTGATATCTCGAAACTGAAGTTTTCCCATCCGGCGGAAAAACTTGAGAAAGCGGAAGCGATCTATCACCTGGTGTATATGATCTGCCTGGACAAAGTTGTCGAAGATGTGGAACTCGAAGTTGCTTCTCTTTACGCGCAAAAACTCGGATTTCAGGCTTCCCTGGTTTGCGATCTCCTGAAGGCAATCGTCACGGAAGATTCCGACGACATCCCGAACGGCTCCGTCCGACAGCAGGTAATTGACTTTCTCAAACTCAGCGAAGCCTGACTTTGCGCGATTTCCCTTTTAAGCTTTATAATAACTCAACTCCCCTAGACCCCTCTGACTCAGGCCCTAAACCCCTATTTCCTAATTCCCAGCCTGAAGGATACTGATGTAGGATTTTGCCCGCGTTTTGAAAGTATCCGCTTCACAAAACTGCCATCTTTGATCTATAATCAAGATCAAAAAAAACCTTTAATGCTATGAACAGAGTTACCTACAGAGGAATCGCTCAAGCCCGGATGGCCGCAAGGTTCAGGCAGGTCCTCGTACTTTTTTTAGCCGTGGTGGTCGGAATCCTTGTTTCCGTATCCATCAATTTTTAACGGCTCCGTTCAAAGCCACTTGTGGCAAAATTGCTCCGTATTTGAAATTTGGGTTAATTGTTAATTAGTTTCGAAGCCTCGCCCACAAAGCGGGGCTTTTTTGTTTTGAGCCCCTCCCGGCATTTTCACCGTTCCCCACCACCTGGTCCCTAAACCCCTCTTTTCCGATATCCGCACTACCCTTATCCTTATGTCGCCATTTCCCGCTAGCTTTGCAGGATGAACTTTGACGAGCAGGTCTTCCTCAACCAACTGGCGCAGACTTCACCCCATCCCTTTCTCATCCCGATCGAAAGCGCTGAGGGGTTATACCTTTTTACGCCGGAAGGGAAACGGTTTACAGATCTGATTTCGGGCATCGGCGTAAGCGTCATCGGTCATCGGCATCCAAAGGTTATTCAGGCGATCAAAGATCAGCTGGACAAGCACCTTCATGTAATGGTGTATGGTGAATACATTCAATCCAGCTCAAACCTGCTGGCCGCAAAACTTACCGGTCTGTTACCGGAAAAACTGAATTGCTGTTACTTTGTTAATTCCGGTACGGAGGCAAATGAAGGAGCGCTGAAACTTGCGAAGCGATACACCGGGAGAACGGAAATCATTTCCTGCCGGAAGTCGTATCACGGCAGCACCCATGGGTCGCTCAGCGTATCCGGAAATGAAGTCAAGAAGCGCGCCTTCCGGCCGCTGTTACCAGACGTACGCTTTATCAATTTCGGTGAAACCGAAGATCTCGTCCACATCACCGAACGCACAGCTTGTGTCATCATGGAGACCATCCAGGGTGACGCGGGCGTAAGAATTCCTTCAAAAGAATATTTACAGGCTGTCAGAAAACGGTGCACGGAAACGGGCACGATTTTAATCCTTGACGAAATCCAGTGTGGAATGGGAAGGACGGGAAAACTATTTGCTTTTGAACATTTTGACATCACCCCGGATATTTTGACGGTAGCAAAGGCCTTTGGCGGCGGGTTGCCAATAGGGGCCTTCATTTCGGATCGAAACATCATGAAGACGCTGACGCATGATCCGATGCTGGGACACATCACAACCTTTGGGGGAAACCCTGTCTGCTGCGCCTCGGCGCTGGCAACGCTGAATGTGATTGAAGAAGAAGGACTCATCGATGACGTCGACAGAAAAGGACAGATCTTCGAAAAATACCTGCAGCATCCTGACATCAAGGAATTGCGACGCATCGGATTGCTGTTCGCAGTCGACTTTGAATCAGCCGAAAGGGTCTCATCGATCGTGAACTATTGCAAAGCCCAAGGTGTGATCTGTTACTGGTTTTTATCGCATCCATACAGTTTCAGAATTGCCCCTCCTCTTACCATTTCGGAGACACAGATAAAGGAATCCTGTGAAGTAATCATTGACGCAATTAACAACAGCAAATATTCGTATGGCAACTAGAAACTGGAACCGGCTTGACTACATCTTTAAGCTGATGGTCATTATCGCACTGTCCATCTATGCCGTTATCCTTTTACGCGACATCGTCATTCCGCTTGCTTTTGCCGTCTTCCTGTCCATGGTGCTGCTACCGATCGTGAAGAGAATCGAGCGAAGGACCGGCACCACACTGGCCGTCACCATCGTGGTTGTTGGCGGTATGATCGTCTTTGGCTTGCTGGGCTGGCTCCTGGTGAATCAGATCATCGGCCTGGCCAATGACCTTCCCAACCTTCAGGATCGCGCCGACAATTTCCTGAACGACATCAAAGGCCTGATGTGGACCGAGTTGAAAATCGGTCAGGCCGAACGCAACCAGATGGTGAAGGATTTTCTGAAGAGCGTAAGCGTGTATCTCGGTGCGTTCCTGGTGACGACCAGCAACACGCTGGCTACCGTCGTCCAGATACCTATTTACATGTTCCTGCTGCTCATTTACCGGGATAAATTCCGATTGTTTTTCATCAGTCTGCTACCCCACAATGATGAAGAGATGATCTGGAAAAAAGACATTGAAAATGTCACGCAGGGATACATCACCGGGTTGATGCTGGTGACCCTGATCGTGGCGGCCCTCAATACCGTAGGATTGCTGTTCCTGGGCATCGAACACGCCATCTTCTTTGGTATCCTGTCGGGGGTATTAACCATTATCCCTTACGTGGGAATTTTTATCGGCGCCTTACTGCCCACATTAATGGCGCTGATCACCAAAGACAGTGCGTGGTATGCCCTGGGAGTCATTGCCGTTTTTACGGTGGTTCAGTTTCTCGAAGGAAATTTTATCACCCCGCGGATCACGGGATCGAAGGTGAGCATCAACGCGCTCGCGGCGATCATCGCCCTTTTTCTCGGGGGAAAGATCCTCGGTATTGCGGGCATGATCCTGGCTGTTCCGGCGATCGGCGTATTGAAAATTTTCCTGGCATACTCCCATCGCCTGAAGCCTTTCGTTATCCTGTTGGGAGATACCGATGTGCAGGAAACCGCAAAGGATCCTACAGAACACACCCCGCCAGTGCAGGCGTTGAAAAAAGACACTGCCGAAAAAGAGGAGATCCTGGATGAAGGCGCCGGGCGGCGACCATCATAATTTTTCTACAATGATATTATGATTGGTATAAATGCAGATATCGGCCGCGATATGCAGACTTTCTTTAACAATCTCTTCGGCTGTGAGGTGCGCCGCGTGTTTCTTCAGCGCCAGTGCTGCTGACTGCGCATACATCGCGCCCGAGCCGATCGCTGCGATCTGATTGTCCGGCTCCAGCACGTCGCCGTTTCCGGAAAGCAAGAGGAGTTCATCTTTGTTGACGGTGATCAACATGGCTTCCAGTCTCCGCAGAAATCGGTCCATGCGCCAGTCCTTGGCCAACTCAATGGCTGCACGTTTCATATTGCCGCCATGGCTGTTGAGCTTCTCCTCGAATCGCTCGATCAGCGTAAATGCGTCGGCGGTAGAACCTGCGAAACCCGCCAGCACTTTTCCGTCGTGCAGCTTCCTGATCTTTTTCACGTTGCTCTTCGCCACATAGTTCCCCATCGTAGCCTGGCCGTCTCCGGCAATGGCAACCTGTCCGTTGTGGATCACCGCGATAATGGTCGTTGCGTGTATTTTCTCCATAATGAATTATTTGGTGCGGGTGGGGCGATTGAATGAAAACACGCGGGGACAAGCCTTACCTTGTCCCCGTATGGTGATACTTAAATCAGGATCCTTACGGGATCCTCTAACAGGCCTTTCAATGTTTTCAGGAACGCGGATCCTACAGCGCCATCGACCGCCCTGTGGTCGCACGACAAGGTAACTTTCATGACATTGCCAGGTACGATCTGACCATTCTTCACGATCGGGGTTTCCTTGATACCGCCAACGGCAAGGATACATGCGTCCGGAGGATTGATGATGGCAGTGAACTCTTCAATGCCAAACATGCCGAGGTTTGAGATCGTAAACGTGCTTCCCTCCCAGTCTGACGGCTGAAGCTTCTTATCATGTGCCTTTTGCGCGAGGTCTTTTACTTCCACTGCAATGTGTGAGAGCGATTTATTGTCAGCAAAACGGATCACCGGAACCAGCAGACCATCTTTTACCGCGACGGCTACGCCAACATGTATGTGATGATTCCTGCGCATCTTGTCACCCAGCCACGACACGTTCACATCCGGGTGCTGGCGCAACGCCGCAGCGGCCGCCTTGATGACCATGTCGTTGAAGGATATTTTCACAGGACTGATCTCATTGATGCTCTTGCGGGCTTCTACGGCTTTGTCCATGTTGATCTCCATGGTAAGGTAGAAATGCGGCGCAGAGAATTTACTTTCGGCAAGGCGTTTAGCAATGGTCTTGCGCATTTGCGAGATGGTGATCTCTTCAAAGCTTTCCTGGCCCACCACTTTTGGCAAGGCGACGGGCGCGGCGGCTTTACCTTCTTTGGCAGGAGCTTTCTGCTCGGAAGGCTTGAAGTTCTCTACATCTTTCTTTGTAATTCTGCCGTGATCGCCTGAACCAGGTACCTGGCTTATATCCACGCCCTTGTCGCGCGCCATTTTTTTCGCCAGGGGCGATGCCTTTATCCTTCCATTGGAGCCATGCTCCGCGTGAGCTTCTTCTTTTTCCGGCGCAGGCGCAGCTTTGGCGGCTTCCTTCTGCGCTTCACCTGCCTGAGGCTGTGATGCTCCGGGCGAGCCATGCGACTCCAACAGTGTTTTCCAGTCTGCACCTTTTTCACCGATGATAGCAAGCACTCCATTCACCGCGATTGCCTTTCCGGCTTCGGCGCCGATATACAGTAGCGTGCCGGTATTATACGACTCGTATTCCATCGTGGCCTTATCTGTCTCCACCTCCGCCAGCAACTCACCGGATTTAACAGGTTCACCCACCTTCTTATGCCACGCTGCGATAACACCTTCTGTCATCGTATCACTCATTTTCGGCATCAGGACAATCTCCGCCTTGATGCTTGAAGTATCTACTGCGGTTGCAGTGGCCTGCGTTTGCGAAGGCTGCGCCTCCTGTGCTTTGGCCGCTTTTTCTTCCGGCGCAGATTTTCCGCCGTTTGCCGCAGCCTTTCCGGCGCCCCCCAGGAGACTTTTATAATCTTCACCCTTATTTCCTACAATGGCCAGCACATCATTCACCTGAATGGCCTGCCCTTCCTGGGCTCCCAGATAAAGTACCGTTCCGGAGTTAAACGATTCATAGTCCATCGTTGCCTTGTCCGTTTCGATTTCTGCCATCAGTTCGCCTGACTTCACGGTGTCTCCTACTTTTTTATGCCATTTGGCGATCACCCCTTCAGTCATGGTGTCGCTCATCTTGGGCATTCGTACGATTTCTGCCATTTGTAAATTAAAGTTTAATGAATATTTCCCGGCTTCGACAAACCTCAAGGTCCGCGCCTGGAATAAGCCTCCAAAAATAGCCTATTCAAGGGGATTTTCAAGGATTTTTTAAGAACTGGTGGATTTTAGAAATTAAAGGTGCCGATCAGGAGTTCAAATTCCGTTGTCGCGGGAGAAAGCCCTTTTGTAAACCTGACCCCGAGATCAAATTGCGGAAAAAAGCGCATGAGGTTCATGTCCAGCTTCAACTCCACACCGACAGAGGAATAGTCAGCGCTGGTATTGCGGAGGAACGCGGGGCCCTTCCCCATCCCGTAGTCCAAAAACAGATTTGCCCGCAACCGCTGAAAGTTTACGACAGGTCCTAACGCGATGTCCGGGTACCACAGTGGCAAGGTATAGTTGGCAGACACCGAATAGAAGTCCTGAAATCTGGACACACTTTGGCCACGCGGCACAGGGATCTGATTTCTGAAAATGTAATTCCGGGAGCCCGGATCAAACTCGCCCTCATACCGGGTATGCTGATAGCCGCCGTAGGTCCATAAAGAGTGGTGCCTGGCTGCCCCGGGAAAAAACAGGGCCCCGAAAACTGAGAACAACCGACCGTTGAAGTCTCCGCCAAAAGGTGTTTCGAAAGATTGTACCTCAATCTGCTGGCCCCACCTCGCGTTGATGTCGCGCCTGCTCCGCTTCAGCATCCTGAAGGCTGAAGCATTGAAGTTATTGTAGACAAGCTGTCCGTTGCCGGCATAGTCATAAAAAGGGTAATATCGTCCGTCTCCCGTCGGAATAAAACGGCCAAACTCATTTACATTGTTGTCGAATTCCGACACCTCCGTAAGACCGACGTTGTTCCCGACGGTAACGTTTCCATGATACTTTGATGAGGTCGTGATCAGGGGTATGCGTACTCCGGCCTGAATGTTTTTTTCCTTCCATTTGAAGATCACATCGCGCAATTCACTTGTTACCGGATCGACCAGCGTATCGTAAAACCTGGCGCTGCCTTCATTTACCGAGCGGGTCGAGATCGAGGCGGAAACATCGATAATGGGAAACCAGCCCTGATAACTAACCTCTCCCCTAAGCGCACCGGTGCGTTCATTGATGTCGTAGAAATAACCGACGCCCAGGGAAGTGGTGCTGAGTATATCGCGCGAAAGAATGCCGACACTGGCTTCCGTCAGGTCGCTTTCAAATGCAACCCCCCAGTTATACGGATTGATCAATCCGCTAATGGCGCGGTAACGCTGATGGGGCCGTTGCGTGTCGGGTACATCTTTGAAAATGTCCGGATGCCCCTCCTGCTCGACAAGGTGGCCGAAAAATAAAGTTGCTTCCCTTCCCCGTTCAAAGGGTTCCCATTGCAACGGATTGAAAGGGATGCTCACAACGTCCAATCCATCCTTCGTCTGGTCATTATAATACAGCGTCTGCCCATCGGCGGAGACGGCCGGATTGTATGCGCCCAGCCTGCTGGTTGTTATCTGGAAACGTTTACCGGTGGTGATGTCAACCGCGAAAATATTGTCAATGCCCCGGGCGGGTGAATTGAATAGCACGTAGTTGCCGTGTGGTACGGGATACCCCACGTTATCCTGTGTGACCGGGAGAACATCGGCTGAAACACCGGACTCAAAATCAATCAGCGCAATGGTCTTGCCGTCGGGAACGGTTTTCAATACCGCTATGCTTCTTCCATCGTCCGACCATCGTGGCATCGCGTAAAACGCATTGTCGGGATTTTGAAAACGCTTGATGACGGTTCCCTTTGAAGCATCGAGCACCACCAGGCTGGTTTTGTATTCCGTGTCCGTTTCAACGGTCACGATCCTGTCACCCGCAGGCGTGATCGCTGCGCCTGCATACCTGCTCTGCTTTGGTCCAATCCGTTTCTTCTTGCCCGTTGAAAGATCATAGGCCTTTACCTGCGAGTAGTTTCTCACCATCCAGCGCGGATCATAGCCATATTCATTCCATACGACCGTGTTTCCTTCTGCGGAAATCATGCCCGTATCGTTGATCATGCCGGGCGTGAAGACCTTTTCCTCATCCTTTCTCAAAACCACAAACTTTTCGATATCTCCGATGCCCTTTTTCATCACCAGGACGCTGCCGTCGGCGAGCGGCTGGGGGTACAGGTAGTCCGTATATGCCTTTGTGGAACGTGGATTAACCTTTACAAAAGGCGTTAGCACGAGGCCATCCAATTCCTTTCGCCATGCAGCCGACAGGTTATCCGCCATTTCATTATAGAGGTCGGTGACATACATGCCTGTCTCTTTCCTGATGGCATTCGAAAAAGCAAAGGGAATAAAGGGCACGCTCCATGAGCGCGCAGTGATCCTCCCCCAGATATCCGGATCATTTGTCTTTCTGCGGAGGTAACTCGTCATGTAATAACCCAGCACATAGTGGTCGGGAATGAAGTGTTTGTACGAGCGCAGGTGCTGCTTGTGATAATTGAATTTTCTCCCCTCCAGCAGGTTGGTTTTCATGACCAGCCCAAAATTCGGAATCTTGCCCCGCCCGCTGGGCGTAAAGGCAGTTTCCGTGACCACGGCATCTCCTTCCCAAAACCACGACGGGGCAGCAACCTGTGCCATACCCGCCAGCGAGATGGAACCAAACAAATAATAGACAGCCTTGTTAAATCCCCTGGTGGCGTGCTGATACTGAACGATATGACGGTATTCGTGGGCGGTGAGCAGGTCGAGCCAGTCATTGGTTCCGATGAAATTATAATCCTGCGACGGCATGGTATAGAATTCCGATCTGCGGGGCAGAATGGAAACAAACCCGTTGGAAACGGAAGACTGATTCTGGAGGATCACCGAGATTTTTCGCGGCGCGACACCGAGTGATTTGGCCTCGGCATCCCGTATATGCTCAAGGGAGTTGGCAACGCGCTGCGCCTGCGTCTCAAATCCATCGGAATAAATGACGCGAAAATGCGGCGTATTCACCTGGTACCAGTGTAAGGACGGAGGATTATTCTCAAGAACGATCTGTGCCGTGGATGACGCAAAAATCAAGCACAGGACTATCAACAAAGCCGTATTTCTCATGCTGCAGGTTTTCCCTTTAACCGGCAGTAAGCCGGATTCATCTGAGGGCTAAAAATAGAGGAATTTCAGATGAATCCGGTGATTTTTTAAACAAGGGGCGGTTTCCTGTTATTCTTCGATATACGTCTGCTTTTCCTGTACGGCGCTCACCTGAAAGAAGCCAAGGGCTCCGTTGCTTAAATTCGTGCGCGGAGAAGATGGAATGGGTCCGAACATCCCTCCCCCATCGCCATTCAGGATAGACCAAAGGTCATTGTAGTAAATATAACCGCTGCGTGTCAGACTGAGTACCTCAAGCCGCGCAGAATCATTTGTTCCGAAATAGACAGGTGAAGGTACGCCATCAATATTTTCGGCCAGCAGATCATCATTGCTGTAATAGATGTCAGAAGGATTATACAGTATAAGCGAATCATTCCTGTAGTAATTGAATAAGTAAAAGTTTTCGGCATCCTGTGGTTCACGCGCGTAAACCAGCAGCTCATAGATCTTACCAGGCTCATTGGGATCCTCCTCCTGATCCTCGTTCACCTGGAATTCCAGTTTGTCGATGGGAATAACCGTCAGCAATTTGTCAGCTGCGGTGTAAGCTTCACCATCGAC
The DNA here is from genome assembly GCA_049791675.1 of Chryseosolibacter sp. GTDB lineage: Bacteria > Bacteroidota > Bacteroidia > Cytophagales > Cyclobacteriaceae > Chryseosolibacter. The sequence continues at coordinate 3,175 of JBARAD010000131.1, read as the reverse complement.
GCTCACGTTCAGCGTATACGTTTTACCAGGTTCGCCAAGGAAGTCTATTACAGGAAGATAGATACCCATTGAATCCGGGTGATTGCGCGGATTGTGGATAAAAGCGTACTCCTTGCCAGCATCATCCGTAACCATCACGGTGGCATCCTCGACACGGGGCGTTTTTCCTGAACTGTAAAAATCCGATGAACGTGAGATCTTCACGGATTGATAATGCGGCTTGTCAGTCAGCAGACCTTCAATCACAATGTTGGATGGGGTCTGCCGCAGGTCGAGCTGCGTAGCTTCATCACACGAAAAAGATACGACGGCCAGAAGAAATATACTGATATAGGTTTTCATGACGATCAGAATTTAAAATTGTAGGTAACAGATGGTAGAACGGGAAATAAATAGATCATGCGGGCTTCCTTTTCGGAGCCGTCTCCGAGGATATTTCCATCCTCGTCCTGCTTTGTGCGTGTGTAGATGGTAAACGGATTTCTGCGGTTGTAAGCATTGTAGACTGAGAACACCCACTGACCTCTCCATTTCCTGGATAAATTTTTCCTCGGATTCAAGGTAACAGACAGATCAAGCCGATGGAACGCAGGCAACCGGTAGCCGTTTCGTTCTGTCAGGACATCGGGATTGTAACCACCATATTCGTATTTTCCGGCGGGCAAGGTCAACGGACGGCCTGTGCTGTAGGTGAACGCTGCGCCGAAGACCCACTTGTCGCTGTAATCATACGCGGCCTGAAGATTGACCACGTTGCGGCGGTCATGATTCGAGTAGAATTCAAATCCACGGTTCACGCCATCAACTTTCCGCATGGTTTTCGACCATGTATAGCTTGCCATACCGGTTAACTTCCCCTGTGTCTTGTTCAGCAGGAATTCAATACCATAGGCCCACGCATCACCCTGCCTGTATTCCGTCGACAGGTCTTCATTAAAAAAGATCTCGGCGTTGTCAGCAAAGTCAGTCACATTCGAAATATCCTTGTAGTACGCTTCCGCGGAAAATTCATATTCGTTGTCCCTGAAATTTCTGAAGTAACCTGCGGCAACCTGATCTGCTACCTGTGGTTTAAGATAGTAGTTACTTGGATTCCAGGTATTGAAAGGCACAGGCGCCGTACCCGCAGAGATCAGGTGGGTATTCTGCACCATCCGGTTGTACGATAATTTGATGGATTGACCGTCGCCCAGGAGGTAACGCAGGGAAAAACGAGGCTCTATATTAACATAGGTTTTGATATTCTGCCACTGATCGTACTGCAGGGTGTCTGTTCGGTTGATGTTAATGTTGTCCTGCGGATCTTCATACCGGTAAACACTTCCCGGCCCGATGTTCTGGAAAACGGAAAGGCGAACACCATAGTCCAGCGTAATCTTCTCGTTTACTCTTTGAAGATTGCTGACATACAGGCCGTGATCCAGTGCATACATGTGCTGCAATTCTACCGTCTGAAAAATGGAACCGATGGTGTTCGGTGAAACTTCACCCGGAGAAAATCTTCTTCCCGTCAGGTGATATCCAAAGGAAAGTTCATTGTTCGTGTTCAGGGAATATGAGAGATCATTCTTAAAGCTGAATTCCTGCAGATCGGAGATCCAGCGAAAACCCTGAACGGGATCCTGCAGCTCAAGCTTGTAATCAAAGTTACTGAGGATGATGGATGTATTGGAAAAAAGGCGTTCATTGAACAAATGATTCCAACGGAAGGTGCCTGTCATATTTCCCCATTGAAACCCGAAGTTGTCGTCGAAATTAAAAACATCCCTCCCTGCGTAGAAGGCCACGAAGAAACGGTTATTGTTGTTTGACTTCCAGTTGACCTTTGCATTCACATCATAGAAGTGTACAAGATTGTTCTCGCCAGCAGCCTTGAGAAAGAGATCGATATAGGAACGACGGGCTGATACGATAAAAGAACTCTTTTCCTTAACAATAGGGCCTTCAACGGCCAGCCGGCTTGCCATGGTGCCAATACCTCCGGTGACATCGAAGGCCTTGTTGTTGCCGTCCTTGGTCCGGACCTCCAGGATCGATGAAAGCCGGCCGCCGAACCTGGCGGGTATGCCACCTTTGTAAAGCTCGGAATCTTTGATAACGTCCGCATTGAACACTGAAAACAATCCGAACAGGTGTGACGGGTCGTACACCGGCGCCTCATCGATCAGGATCAGATTCTGATCAGCGCTCCCGCCACGGACGAAAAAGCTGGAAGACCCTTCTCCTGCGGAGATCACACCGGGCAACATCTGGATATTTTTGATGATATCGATCTCGCCGAAGAGTGCGGGAAGTTTACGAACCTGGTTCATATTCAAAGTGTTCTTGCTCATCTGCACGGCCACCACATTTTCATCGAGCGGCTTTTCTTCGATTACAATCTCCTGCATGACCTGTGCATCCGTTTGCATTTCAAGATTAAGTGACATATCCGCCTGCAGCTCCAGCGTTCGCAGCTGCTCCTTATAACCGATATAAGAAAACTGAACATCGTACGTCCCCTTCGGCACCGTCAGGGCATAGAACCCATAATCGTTGGTAATCGTACCGGCTTTCAGTGAGGGTATGTAAATCGTGACACCCAGCAGCTCTTCTCCATTGGCAGCGTCTTTAATGTAACCGTTTATGGTCACTTTATCCTGGGCGAATGTGTTTGAGACAAGTAACAGGAAGGTGATTGTAAGTATATTTCTGATCATGTATATGGGATTTATCACGTTAAGACAATTTGATTCAGTTCTACCCCTGCTCGTCCATTCATTAGGAAGTGGCGCTGGTGAACAATCCATTCAGACGGAAAACACTGCAAATAGTTACCTTTGCTGAGATTAAAACGACGGAATCTGACTTATGATTAAGAAATTCAAGGAATTATATAAAGAATTCAAGCCTTATGTCAGAGTCGACCTCATCATGTATGGCGTGATGATCCTCATGATCATGCTGTATCTTATCCTGAGTACAGTATTATAACGCAGCGCTGTATTCACCGGGCGCGCCGTCTAAAAAACTATAATAGTATTTCCGCTACGTTGTCCTTGATCTTAAGCGAAAGCTCATCTGTCGGCAGGTCGTTCTGGTCGTAACCGAAAGGATCCTCGATTTCTTCAGCGATGAGTTCCACGCTCATCAAGACAAAGGTGATGAGGAGCACAATCAGTATGGTGAAATATCA
>JBARAD010000130.1:0-7885 GCA_049791675.1 Chryseosolibacter sp. | reverse complement strand
TGCCAGGTGTCTGAGTTCTCGCACCAATGGTAATTGATGCCACCCTCGCCTCGAGGGAAAAGCCCTCTCCTTCCGCGCCCGCCATAGCATACCAGAGACCGGTTGCCGGATGCCAGTTGCCCGGTGTCTGAGTTCTGGCACGAAGAATATTCTGACGTCCTCTGACAGACTACATACCGCACAGGGCCACAGAGCTCCCTTGCCGTGGACTGTCGACTGTGGGCTGTGGACTTTAAGCCATCCGCATCTTCCTGATTTTTTCAAAATCAGGATTTCCCTGAGCGTGTGCGGGTGAGCCATCCGGTGATCAGCGGACGCATAAAAAAATCGATGCTTTTGCCTCCCGGCGACCACTTCTGCTTCGCGCGGTCGTCCCGAACTTCTCGGAATTTCTCTTAGGTCACCGCCTGCTTCGTTGTTTCGCGGAAGATCCCCCCGAGCGGATGCGGGTTGACTCCATTTTCTTTTATGATATATTTGAACGTTTTGTTTTTTGAATGTACAAAACAGATTGGGATGTATTTCTGAGCAAAATACATTCTGCTAAAACAGGGGTGGGCCAAAGCACTCCTGTTTTTTTTTGATCCTGCATACAACCTGCATTTCTTCCCCGGATAACACTTCCCGAAAACGTATGCATAAAAAAACAGAAAACACGGGGGTTACATAGCCGTCACGTTGGTTATACAAGCCAGATCGCTGATTAAATTTGTGTTACAGCAAAGTATCAAGAGATCATTTTTATCCAGCCCACAAACATCAGAGATATGGACGAAACAATCTCCAGGAATGAATCACCCTCGCGCAGGCTTTTGAACTTATTGCTTGTCGACCCCGATGAAATTTCGCTGCTCGCCTACCGCAGGATGGCGGAGATGTCCGGGAGATTCGCCTCTGTCCGGTCAGCGACCAACGGACTGACGGCATTTGATCTCTTAAATCAGGCAGCCGAAGGAAGGCTTCCGATTCCGGATGTCCTGATCATCAACATGAACATGCCGGTGCTGAATGGCATTACGCTGCTGAAGGTTCTCAAAAAATGGGACTGCGCCGAAAAGAAAAATATTCACATCATCGTCTCAGGAACTGCGCTTTCAGAGGATGAAAAGCACAGCCTTCAATCCTTCGGCGTTTCTGATTTTCTGCAGAAGCCCGTATCCTTTGAAGCCTTCGATGAAGCAGTCCGCCCGCACAAACCCGCACTCCACCCCACACCCTGATCACCCCACGCCTTAACCTTTTTACTTTTTACTTTTTACTTTTTACTTTTTTACCATTTTACCTATTTACCCTTTACCTTCTTCCAAGACTTTTCAAACTTCTTAAACTTTTCAAACCCATTTACCCATTTACCCTTTTACCCTTACCCTCTACCTTCTTCCCAGACTTCTTAAACTTTTCAAACTTCTTAAACTTTTCAAACCCATTTACCTATTTACCCTTTTACCTATTTACCATTTTACCTATTTACCATTTTACTTATTTACCTATTTACCTATTTACCTACTTACCATTCCCTTTCCGTCGTAGCGTAAAAATATGCCAATTCTCCATCATCGGAATCGGCACATACACAACGTCCCCCATATACTCCCACCCTGCCTTGTTCATTTTATTCAGTACCCATACTACCGTCACGCGGTCGCCGAGTTCTTCATTATTGATCTTGATACGCTGCGTTCTGAAGTCCTTCTTCGGCTTCAGGATCTCGTTGTATTCCGGCTCGATGAAGCCGTAGTCGACAAAGAAGACCGGTTTGAGGCTCTGCTTGTCGATCGTGTACATCAGCTGAATGTACTCGAGTTCGTTGTCGCTGTTGAGGTTTTTGTCGTTGACAACTACCTGGCTGTGCGCCTGTGAAGCGAACAGCAGGGTTGTGAGGATCAGGAGGGTTCGGTGTAGTTGCAGGCTCATGCTGAAGTTTTTTTTGCGAGGATAAGATAGTTGTTTTACGGCGTTAAAAACAAAATTCAGTACGAATTTCGAACAAACCAACATCAACCATCAACCAAAAACTAACAACCAACAACCAATAACCAATAAACTAACAACTTAACAACCAACCTACTCGATTTCCAGTATCGTACCTGCTATGTGGCGGGAATGCTTTGCTCGTGAAGCGTGAATCGTGAGTTGTGAATCGTGAGCAGGGCGTGCGGTCGAAACGCTGGTGTTTCATTGCAAAATGGGTGCGGCGATGGGTGGGTGCTGCCAATTCCTAATGCCTAATGCCTAATGTCTAATGCCTAATTCCTGACGCCTGATGCCTAATTCCTAATTCAACAACCAACAAGCCGGGAATCAATCTATGGAAACAGTCCACTAAAAGACAACCTCTACCTCCACCCTGTCATTCAGATAAGCCCTGGCGTCTTTTGGACTGGCCACGGGGTTGAGGCTGCCCCAGCCCATGACGGAGATACGTGCGGGGTCGATGCCATGATCGGCCAGATAATCGCGCAGCGTTTCCGCGCGGGCGCTGGCGAGGTGTTTGTCGGAGCCGGAACGCTTCGTCGTCGCGGCAGCATCAAAATAATTTCCTTTCCCGGTCGGTATGACGATGTCCCGCTTCCCGCCCGGATTGCAATGACTGTTGACCACAATCTTCCATGAAGGATTCCTGTTCAGCAACGTGAGCAACCCAGCCACGCCATTTTTCGCATCGGGCTGCAATACCGCTGCGTCATGGAGAAACAAGCCATGATGAAGAAGTCTTACGTCATCGACTTTTATCTTCGTGAGCCTGAACCGCACCTCCCATACCCCGGCGCTGTTCTGGTGTATATCGCTTACGCCGGTGAGGCTGTGAAGGCTGATGTTCTTTGTCACCGTGCCGTAGCCGTCTGTCTGACAAACCAGTGTGAGCCTGCGCGTGGACTGCCCGGTGCCAAAGGTTACAACCTCCCCGGACTTGAAAGTGGCAAGGGTGCTTCCGCTGCGGCTCATGATCAATACCTGCGCTGCCATGGGGCGGCCGGTCGTCGTCTCAGCAATAAACCTGAACACCTTGTCGGAAGTCTCGGTCGTATCTTTCTTCTCCGCGTAGCTCCTGCGGATGGAAAGGTGGCTGTTGTCTGCGGAGGCAAGCAGCACCGATCCTCCTGTAAATAATTCCAGTCTTACATCTTCCGGGACGGCCGCGCTTTCCCCAACTGTGCGGCTGAGCGCACCCAGGTCTGTATAAACCCATGCATCGAAACCCTTTTCCTTTTGAACATAGTCCCTGAAATCTTCCGCCTCGGTTTCCTGGCTTGCTTCCAGTACATGCACATGATGCAGCCGGCTCGCGGCATCAAACCTGGCAGTGGCATCGTGAAAAAGGCCCCGGATGGATGCGGCGAATTTTTCTGCACGCCCCGCTTCCGAAAAGGTACCTACCACCACATAATACGGAGCCGCCTGAACTGTCAGCGATAGGGCGCTGAAAAGGATCAGCATTGAAATGACTGGGCCCCAATGACAACCTTTTGCATACATAGCGTGTTGTTTTTTCATGGATGGATTCGTTGGCATTTAGCACAGGATGGGTCGCAAGACCACAGCCTCCGCGCGGCACGCGAATGCGTCATCACGTCAGTCCTCCACCAGTTCGATCTCCACGCGTTCATTCATCGCCGCGTCCTCGCTGCTGGCGTCCACCATCAGCTCCATGCTTCCCCACCCGACCAGGCCGATGCGTTTTTTATCGATGCCCTGGCTGATCAGAAACTGGCGAATGGTTTCCCCGCGCGCTTTCGTCAGCTTCCTGTCTGATCCGGCAATGGTTTCAGAGCCTTTTGCGTCAAAGAAATTATCGTCGCCCGGAAGGAGGATGTCGCGCTTCTCTCCGGGATTGCAATGGGTGTGAACAATGATCTTGTAGGTCGGATTGGCTTTCAGCATGTCTGCCAACGCATCCATCTCGCCCCTGGAAGCTGATTCGAGGATCGCGGCATTCGGATAGAATGCGGTTTTGTAGAGGATGGCCATATCGTAACGTTCCATCTTCTTCAATTTGAATCGCACCTCCCACACGCCGTCTTTATTTTTGCGGATGTCGCGCCCGCGGCCCAGGTGATCCATGTTGAACATGCGCGTCTCCATGCCGTAGCCGAGCTCCTCGCAGACAAGGGTCACCATCTGGCCTTTTCTGGCGGCACGGATGGCCGCCAGTTCACCCGCCCTGAAGCCTGCGATCTTTTTTGATTTTTCGAAACTCACGAGCAACACTTCCGCCGGAATAGACCTGCCTTCGGTGTCCTCAACAATGAAAGTAAAAAGCTGGCCGTTCGCAAGCCCGTCATTGTCTTTGATGTGGTTGATATTCCTGATGTCGCCGATATAGCTCACATCATTGCTGTGCGTCCACTGCAACGCAACACCGCTTGCTTCCGCTACAGCGCCGGGCTCATAGTGCATGATCTCTTCTTTCCTGCCCGCCGACGCGAACACGGGACTCATCTCCATGGCAGTGTTTCTCTCGGCAACGAGCCGCGCCTCACGGTGCATGCGCTCTCCCCCAGCCTCCCCGTGGTTTTTTACAACCTGCGCCGGAACGCCATCCACCGAACGAACGGCGTAATGCTGCTCCGCTGCTCCGTCGGTGAACACCCAGGCGTCGCTGTAACCCTTCTGATGTTTGAGATAAACGCTCAGCTCCCGGGCTTCTTCCTTCCTGGCGGTTTTCAGTACGTGTACGTAATACAGCTGACGTTCCTCGTTGAAGGAATACGAAGCATCTCTGAAGATGCCGCGCAATTTACCGGTGAAGCTGCGGGCATTGGCTTCTTGCGCAAATGTCCCGATGACCACATAATACTGGGCTGCCTCCACCGACAAATAAAAGAGGCTGAAAGCCACGATCAGACAAAATACCCTTGGGTTCAATATTTTTTTCATGACACGTTTTAATTGCTTATAAACTTCATCACCGACTGCTGTTTTCAATCCAGCACGCAACAAAGGTATTATGGCCGCTTGACGCTGGCGTCAGGATAAATCTGATTTTAAAAAATCCGGCTTTGACTGAAAAAAGACATTTTCAGCCGTTGAAGGTAAAATGCGGTAACTCAGCGAACAGGCTGGATAATGTCAATAACGACCATGCTGCTGGCTTTTTTCGGGAGATCGGGAAATTCCCTAAGGAAATTTCTGACAAAACTCAGGGTTGAACGCAATGCGGTTATCCGACCAGATCCGCAGGAATCGGCACGGGAAGCCGTTGACATCGTGGAAAATGCAGTTCGATCACGGCTGAAGAAACCTGACGACCCCGTCTTTGCTAACGGTAGAATTGCAAGAATCAGGGTGACCGATAAGATCCTATCGGTTGAAGATCCGCCTCATCAACGGCCCGAATCGTGTTCCATTTTTTCGGCAGCACAAACAATCCTCCGGATGATCGTGTCAAGTTCATTCGCGCACAAGGTGATATCATGGAGCAGGTGCGGCACCTCCTGGTCTTTGCCCAGGCCTTTCTGGATCAGGTTAACAAGCCCCATCATGCGCGCGAGGGGCGCCCTGACATCGTGCGACTGGATCCGGGCGATCTCCTTCAACTGCTCGTTTTGTTTCTGTATCTCCCGCATGCGATCTTTCTGGTCGGTGATATTCTTGAAATAGATCGACAAACCCAGCGGAGAAGGATACACATTCACTTCAAGCCACATGCGCAGCGCCGGATAAAATTCCTCAAACTGAACAGGGATGTTGCCTTCCATGGCTTTGTGGTATTGGTCATAGAACGCAAGTTTCCGCGCATCGTCGTAGACATCCCAAAGGTTTTTACCGAGCACGTTCTGTCGCGGCATGCGCAGCAGTTTTTCGGCCATGTTATTCCAGTAGGTGACCGTCCACGTTTTGTCCACAGCAAAAAAACCATCTCCGATACTCTCCAGGATGCTGATCTTTTCCTGAAAAGCTTCCCTGACGGTCTCCTCCGCTCTCCTGCGATCGTCGATATCCTGGAAGGTTCCGAAGAGGCGCGTACATTTTCCCCGCTCCATCGCTGCTTCACCCGTGACCCTGACCCAGCGCTCGTTGCCCCTGGCGGTAATGATCTGCAATTCGAGCTCGAAGGGTGTACCAGACTGCCTACATTGTTCCACTGCCTGCCGGATCGTCTCCCGGTTTTCTCCTGGTTTATAAAATCCGATCGCCGCGCTCATATCCGGATCAAAGGAAGCATCGACTTCATGGATCTCTCTCGTGATGCCGGTCCACGAGATTTTTTCTTCGGGCAACCTTAACTCCCACCCGCCGATGCGGGCAAAGCGATATGCCTGTCCGAGCATGTTCTCGAGGTCGCGCTTGCGCGTAATATCTTTGGCCACGCCGTGAACACCGATCACTTTTCCCTCCACAACGATGGGCATATACGTGACGTCAAAGATCAGTGTGTGGCCTGCGCCGCTGATCATTTTTGTTGAAAACCGCTGTGCGTCCCCCTGAAGGGTTGCGAGAAAATGGCGGTCGACGCGGTCCTGATCCTCGGCGTGCACGAAGGGCCGGAACTGCAGGGTGTGCAATTGCCCGGCTGAAGCCCCGGTGAGGTCAAAAACCGCCTTATTAGCGTTCGTTAACGTACCCGTAACGTCCAATGAAAAAACGGCGTCGGGGTTTTGATCAAACAATGATTTGTATTCCTGCTCACTTTTCTGGAGCCGGATCTCTGCCTTTTTGCGTTCGGTGATGTCGAGGTTGAAGCCGATCAGCCTGACGGGCCGGCCCCCGGCATTGCGGTGGATCTGGACTTTGCCACTGATATACTTGGGATTTCCTTTTCTGTCAGTGAGTCTGAATTCCACCTCTACTTCCGGATCCAGATTCTCGAGCGCCTGATCCATGGTATTCTGGAGCATGTCAACATCCTCGGGATGTACCAGCGCAAAGAAGGCGTCAAACCCGGGTGCGATCTCTCCTGCTTCATATCCGAAAATGCAATAGGTTTCATCCGACCATGTATGTTTACCCGTGACCAGGTCGGCTTGCCAGCTTCCCAGGTGCGCAAGATGACCCGCCTCCGTCATGAGGGCTTCTTTTAGGATCACCTCATCAAAGTACTGTAGCCTCTCCGTTTCAATACGGCACTTTTCCAACGCACTTTGAATGGCCAGCGGCAACCGCTTCAACCTGTCTTTGAGAATATAATCATTGACTCCGGCGCGAAGGCACTGCGCCGCAAACTCCTCTGACACCTCTCCCGTTATCAGGATGAAGGGTATTAAAGCGTTTGATTTTCTCTGATATGCTTTCACCATCTGGAATGCCTCGATGGAATTGAACTGAGGCATGGAGTGGTCGGAGAGTACGACATCCGGAGGAAACTCCAGCAGCGCCTTCTCAAATTCGGTCCGCGTTTCCACCACCCTGCAGGAAAAATCTATTCCGGCTTTCTTCAATTCCCGCTCGATGAGGTCTGCATCAAATTCAGAATCTTCGAGCAGGATTATGTTAAGAGATTTCATCACCCCGTGTTTGCAACATTAAAAAATGAGTCCGGTAAATTTTCAGCGTTTGCATGTAGAAAACAAAGAGCAAGCCATATAAAAAACCCTCACATAGGCCAAAAAGTAGACGAAGCTATAGAAATAAAAATGGAAATCAAACGAAGAGCTCTCTTCTGTATATCAAGGTAACATTATCTTTACCTAGCCCCGACTCCCCTAGTGGTCCCCTCCACACCTTAACACATTAACACATTAACACATTAACACATTAACACATTAACACATTAACACATTAACACATTAACACAACTTACAACCGGAGTGTCATCCGCGCATAATAACTGCGCGGTATGTTTAACGTTCCGAACTCCACATGTTCCTTCTTCAAAAGATTTTGCCCCACAAGCGCCAACTCCAGAGATTTCAATTGAAAACCCAGCCGTGTATCAAAGGTGAAG
>JBARAD010000129.1:0-8271 GCA_049791675.1 Chryseosolibacter sp. | reverse complement strand
ACCACAGCGAACGACGGATTCGAGCGGAGAAAATTTCCCGACGGCTCATACCACACCTTCACGATACTTCGGCTGCAGAGCTGGACAAGCACTTTGCCGCCATTTGAGCAGTTAAAAATGAACTGGTTCCGGCTTTTTTCAAACGAAGTACAATTGCCGGGACCCGTCTGCGCAACCGACGTGAGCGAAACAACAGAAACAAAAAACAGACTAAAACAAATTTTCATTTCGGAATTTATTTAATACGAACAATCCTTATAAAATCGACGAGCGCTTCATTGATCAAGCCATTCATGTTGGCGTTGTACGGTTCATAGTCAAGTGTGATCTCATGCGCGCCTTTACCGAGATGGACAATCAACCGGTTACTGAATCCCCAGTCCGACCACTCGTCTTTGCCGCGCTGTGGAAGCACGATCGTTCCCGACGTGTCACCGTTAACTTTCAAAGTACGGATAGCACATTTGTTATCGGTATTTACCGGACCATGCCCGTTAGCATACCTGAAGTCGATGGCATATGAGCCCTTCTCGTTCACATCCACCTGAAATTTCAGCGCGGGATTTGCCGTGACGCTTGTCCGCACGTATCCATCTCCGGTAAAGCCCTTGCGATGAGCCTCAGCCATAACGTTGCATCTCTCCGCTTCAACAATTCCGAGATCTGAAGAAGGAATAAATGCCAACGGTTCGCTAGCAAACGATTCGTAACCGTGCGCATCGACCGCAATGACCTGATACTCTCCAAAGGCTTCATCCATAATCAGCAACACGGTATCAGTCTGTTCTTTGAAGAACATGCCGTTCCGTATGATCTTGTATCGAACGGCCTCGTCACGCTGTGTCCACGACAAACGCGAATTCCGAAGAAACACATCCGGGGAAGCTGGCGATACCTGATGCGCGGCCATATTCACATTACCACCCGGAGCTTTGTCCGCGAGTATGATCGTCACCTGGTGCCGGCCCTTCAGCGAAGAAGGTATCATCGCATTCATCAGCGGCTTCCCATCCATCGTGATGGTCCGGATCACATTTCCAAAACCTTTCATCTCAATATCGAGCACGGCACCGCGGTATTTGTAATTCGTCAGCGTCCGTTCACCCTTCAACGCTTCGGGCACAAAGGGATTGAACGTGATATGGTTCTCGTGATACTCAATACCAAAAAGCACTTTATAGATCATCGCGATGTTACCAGCCAGACTCCATAGCATGTTATCCGAATTGATCTGGGTGGCCGCAAAGTCTCCGGTGCTGGCCACGAAGTTTTCTTTGTTAGTGAGAAACAGGGCCGCAGGTCTCCAGATGGCCGCCATGCTGGCAAGCACAGCCTGTTCGTTGGACGCCTTCGCTGAAGCCAGCGTCCAGTACGACTGGACAAAAGGCCACACACCATTGTTGTGATAAGGCGGGATATCGGGTATCTGCGGATAGATGCACGGGATTCCAAACACATTTACGGGTGTGTGCGCAACGATCTCCTTCTGTCTGCCCGCCTCTGCGATGTCGAACAGAACACAAAGCGCCTCTCCCAATGCTTCGGATCTGGGCGATAAAATCCCAAACGTTCGTCCATACAGATATTGGCCATAGTGATGTTTATCATTCAGCCACAGGTGATCATTGATTGCCTTCCGGATACGAGCCGCTACCTGCTCATGCGTGACAGCGACGCCCGTTTCGCCCAATGCTTTTGCCATCGCCGCCAGCACCATGTTCGCCTGATAGTGGACGGCGTTGGTGCCGAGACTGCGCGACTCGTAGATATCCGCCGGCTCCATCCATTCCGGGTATGATTGTTCACGCCAGTCGAGAAAAGACGATTCACCTTTGACAAGGCCCGTCTCGTCATCCAGGGCATTCTTCAGATCTGCCTCCACAGAGTTTTTAATGATCGGGTAGATCGACTCCAGCCATTCTCTGTCCCCGGTAACTTTATAGATCTCCCACGCGGCGATGGCCCATATCATTCTGTCAGTGGAAACGGGGTAGGCGCCGCCTGTGCCAGTATCCTGGACGATGACGCCATCTTTAACCTTTCGCATGAGACTATATTGCGCAACCTTCGGTTGAAGGATGGCCATCGAAAGGATAATGCTGTAACTGACATCGCGGGTCCAGACGCCAGCCCATTCCTTGCCGGTTCGAAGCGTGCTGTCTTTTTCCACCGCCCGGACCATCTCCTCAAGTGAAAGATTGTAAAGCGCGTCCACGAGCATATAGTCAGACCGGTATTGCGGATACTCCCTCGTGTTGAGTGAAAGGTTCCATCGCGGACTGACAGACCGTTTGGCCTCGCGGGGGTTCAGGGTCAGCTCCAGCTCATAGATGTGATCTCCGTCTTCATCCTTTAGCTGAAGATTTTTGAAATGCTGAAGGTTGTCGAAGTCCCACGTTAGCGGCGCAGTGCCTCCTGCAATGTACACGCCCTTGAAGTCTTCTGTGTAAATCCGGGAGTTATTGAACGCCTCATAATACCCTTTCGAGGCGAAGTCATTGAATACTTTGCGCATATCCAGCCGGATCCTCCACTTCGTGTCAGTCTCCAGGTAAACGCCGGAGGGAACAGCACGATCATCGTCGAGTTGTTCACCGAATGTAATCACCGGAGTTTCACAACGACCGCCAGGCTCCAGGCAATTGAAATGGTGATCTCGTCCGGAGAGCATTTCATTATCTTTTCCGTTGATACCGAATTTGAAATCAATCCGCGGTTTCACATAATCATTTCCCATACTTTGATAGTCGGAAACGATCTCCGTGCGGGATAATGCTCTCGCCTGAAACCGATCCTGCACCACCCGGTCCGGGAACACGCTAAATGCATCGGACGTATAGACAGGCCGTGATACCTCTTGTGAATAAATCATCGCAGCCCGGCAGAAGAGCAGGATGGTAAACGCTGATTTTTTGATCATTCGTTAACGATAAAAGATAAGGATAGCGTGTCCTTCGTCATTCCGACGAGGACCGATCAGGCCACAGCCGTTCCCTGAGGGAACGTGCAGGCACGCTATCAGAAAAAATTATTGTTTTACAATGGAGATGGTATGCATCAGCTGATCCAGGGTAATGGTATAGACCCCTTCTTCACCGGGTTGTACCCGCCACTTGGTGTCAGGAGATCCGGTTGGCCTGAAGGTGATCAACGTAGCGGCTATGCTTTCATCAGCGTGGTAGGGCATGAAGAAACCTGTGCCCCAGTCTCCTGTTGCGATGGGGAATTTAAACTCACCCGCATTCAGCTGTCCCGTCCAGGTGAAGATGTATTCGCTGTCACGCGTCATTGGGACAGGTTCATTGATGTTCCACCCGGCAGGAGTCGCATCACCGACGATCCAGAGGTTTTCATATGGTGTAAACGGAGCAATGTCGATCGTGTTGTCGCGCAGGTTCAGCGTGATCTTGTAAGGACCTGGTTCGACGATGTTCCACTTGTGGTCGGGGTCGCCTGCAGAGAGCTGAATATCGGTTTCCGAAATAGGCTGGTCCGCCGCGACCGGCCTGTAGAATGGAGCTCCCCAGTCTTTTGCGGTTGCGATCTTCATCTCACCGGCGACGAGCTGCGCATTATAACTGAATACAAACGGATCGGAAGGGTCCTGTACCATGGCATCAGCGTTGTCGATATCCCATCCTTTTGGCAATGCAGAGCCGACGATCCAAAGCTCGTTGTACGGTGATGCCGCAAGCGCTTCAGCTTTGAAAGTCATCGCGATAACATCGACCGTTATCTTGTAGATTCCGCCCTGCCCGATCACAAACTTGTCATCCGGCTGACTGAAGTCGGTTCTCAGTAAAAGCGTATTGTCATCAGCTCCTTTCTGGTAAGACGGCAACCATTCCCCAACAATGGTCAGGAACTTCAACTCTCCCGCGGACATCTCTCCCTCGTATGTGAAAACACTTGGGTCGTTGGGGCTTTTAGTCATCGCCGTAGGATTGGCGGCATCCCATCCATTTGGGGCCGCGTCTCCCACCATGTATAAAGCATCCGGTACGGGCAGGGGCTCGTAAGGTGTTACCACAACGGTGACAGTATTGGACAGATCGGACTCAACGCTACTGTCAAGTGGTGTGGATACTATCCTGAATTCCATCTCGGCTCCTGCTCCAGGTGAGATCAGGAATGAATTCAGCAGCAGATCGTTGAAATTATCTACCCTGAAGTTGCTGTTGTACGCCGCCTTGCCTGCCTCCAGCCTGACTGGTGAAGCAAAGCCATTCCCTTTGCGGTCGATCTCAATCGTGTAGTTGATCGCACTGTTCGTTCCGCGATTGCTTCCGGCCGTCCACGTAAGTGTAAACGCTGTCTGTTCCTGCTGTTTCTGATTCAGCGACACTTCATTTGCCGACACGCTTAACACAGGCTTGTCCGCGAGCTTTGGCGAATAAGCGTCCTCGTATTCTTCGCATGACACAAAAGACAATGAAGTCACCAGGGCCATGACAATAGCCCACAGCGCGCCGTAATATCTCTTTCTGTTGGGTATAAGTGATGTTTGCATTTTGTTGCGTTTAAGTAAAGTATTTTTATCTATTGATATTCAATGACGATCATGCTCCAGTACTGAAGTCCGGGCACGGTAAAAGCTATCTGATTTCCTGTAGTAACGAAATCAAGTGGGGTAGAAGCGCCCTTCGAAAAATCGGGCGACGCTGCCCACACCTTCGATACGGGCCTGTCCGGCGTGAAACGCACATGAAATTTTTCCACTCCCGCGGGAGGAGGCTGAACACCACTGTTATCGCGCCATTGCATGGTTTTTGCATTCTTGAAATTCAGCAGGTGCAGGATCTGCCGGCTGCCGGTCTCCTTTCCGACCACGGCCACTTTCCCCTGCTGCGCGGGCCAGTTATTGAACTGTACCTTGTTGTCTGCTGAGACCAGCGCAGGCGCGTTGAAATTTCCACCGTCGCGGAGGAGATTCTGATAGGCCACGAGAAAATCATAGTAAGTCACAAGGATTCTCTTCAGGTCATCACGCATCGCCAGGTTGCTATTCGGGAAATATTCCTTGCCCAGCATGTGCTCCCCGATCTCAAGATGCGCTCCGCCAAAAGCGAAGATCACAGCATCGGCCATCAGGACTGACGGCGTGTTGAAGTATCCCGGTTGATTCGCCAGGTCGTAGTTCACGTAGGCCGCCAGTACAGTGTTAAGTCGCTGCGCACTGTAGTTATTATTCTGCATAATAATGTTAGCCAAATCGTTGTACGTGTCGTTCGCCCCCCATACTTCTGTGTAGAGAAAGTCGACCGGTGCTTCTGCAATATGCTGCTGACCGTACTGATTTACGGCATTCAATACATTGTACTTCGCGGGTGCATCGGCATCCACGGCCTGGATGAACGACTGGAATGACCGGGCAAGATCCACGGTGTTTCCGTTGTAATCATATCTTGTCCCGCGGTCGCCCAGCTGATCCATATGAAAACCATCGAACGGCAGCGCTTCGTAAACTTTTCTGTTTTCATTAACGAGGTATTGCTGCCATCCCCCGTTGGAAGGATCCGTGATAAAGATATCACTGACAAAAGGTGGTGGAAGCGGATGCTTGTCCTTATCGCTTCGCGCCGCGTTTGTATAGATATACCACTCCTCCTGTACACCATCTGACGCCGCATCTTTCAGGGCGCCGTACACCAGGTTATAGAACATCGCGCTGATGTTTCTGTCATGCCCCGCGTCGATGTATCGCTGAACGGTATTGAAGTGGATCTCGCGGTTGATGATATCGCGGTAGACGGGAGTGGGATTCGCGGGCGTCCCGGCAAGTGGCTGGTGATGCCTGTAATGCCAGTCGTAATACTGGATGCCATTGATCCTGTGTCGATTCAGACTTTCAATCACTTCCATAACCTGCGCTTCCGACATTTCAGGAAACTTCGACAGAAAGCCATACCGGGGAAACCGCGTCCATTCGGAGGAAACGTCTATACCTATCGTTGTGAGAATATTCTCAGGCTTGCTGTCTGTCGCCGGCGCATACAACTCAACCATATATCCCCTGAAGTCGGTATCCGGCGGATCCCACGAGAATGAAGGTCCGCTCACGGATGTCTCTTCCAATATTTCACCGAGGAACTTGTACCGGACACTAACCGCACCGTTGACGGAAGGCAGCACGTTGATCCGGACATCTTCTCCGGGATGATACATCGCCTTGTCGGAGCTTGCCGTGTAACTTACAGGCAGCGATGGCGTGCGCAGTGCCGGCTCATCCGGTACGCACCCGGCAAAGGCAAGCACCTCAAGCATAACAACAAAACCTGAAAGGATCCGCTTCTTCATCTTCGTTCTTTAGTATCCAGGGTTTTCACTGAACATCGGAGATCAATAGCCGGGGTTTTGAGAAAGATTGGGATTGACGTCGCGCTCCGCCTGAGGAATCGGAAAGAGCAGGTGTTTCTCAGTGGCGTTCGTTCTCCCGATGGAATGCAGGAACGCAAGTCCGTACGCGCCATCCTGCACCCGGATAAGATCAAACCACATGTGCCCTTCGAATGCGAGTTCCATTCTTCTTTCATGCAGTACGACTTCCCTGAATTCATCCTTGCTCAGTCCACTCACGGCATCAAGGCCAGCCCTCGCGCGCACTTCATTGAGCGGCGCTTCCGCCTCTGTTGTCCGGCCGAGCTCGCTCAGCGCCTCAGCCTTCATCAGCAGCACATCGGCATATCGGAGCACGGGCCAGTTTAGCGGACTGCCACTGGACCCGGTGGGAACGTAATTCGCGGGCAGCACAAACTTCCGGACGCCATAGCCCGTCACGTACGACATGGACGCCTTGTAGTCTTTTCCATCAAACTGGGGACCTCCTTCATAAAAGATCGTGACATCTTTGCGCAGGTCTCCTGCTTCGTAAGCGTCCACGAACTCCTGGGTCGGTTGATTCCAGCCCCAGCCCACGGCAGTGAGCGGAGAATCTCTCGGGCCCATAAAGTTGGTGGTCCATGAAGACTGATTTGCATCATCCCAGAAATTGTTGACGGGATTCATGTACTGTACTTCGAAAAGCGACTCGATCGAATTCTCCGTCTCAGGATTGAAGTTGTCAGCATAATTCTCATTAAGCGCATAGCCCAGGGTGGCGACCTGGTTGCAGAGCTCTACGGTTTTTTCCCAGTTGCCCAGGGTCAGATAAACTTTGGCCAGCATTCCGGCAGCCGAACCCTTCGATGCACGGCCAACGTCCGCCGTAGCATATTCCTCTCGTTGCGGCAACTGCGCCATGGCTTCCTCAAGGTCCGCAATGATCTGCGCGTAGACTTCAGCTTTAGGTGTGCGGGCGGGTCTCAGGTCATCTCCGGGGGTCTGTGGCGTCAGAATGAGCGGTACATCACCGAAGAAACGCACGAGTACGAAGTAATAGTAAGCTCTGAGGAACTTTGCTTCGCCAAGGATCCTGTTCTTAAGCGCCTCGTCCATCGCAATGTCCGGAACTTTCTGAAGCACGAGGTTGGCGTACAGAATGCCAGGAGCCGGTCCCTGGTAGAGGTCCAGCACACCGCGGTTGTCGGTGGTGGTAATGAAGTTGGCCTGATCTTTCGTTTCAATACCATCATTTGCCTCGACCGGGTTTGCTCCGACTTCACTGTTCCCGGCGATGATATCAGTAGTCCACATGCGCATGTTATGCAGCTTGGGACGTTGCAGGGGCTGATACGCCGCGTTAATCGCAGCCACAGCATCCTCCGCCGTCTTGTAGAAATTTTCAGTGTTAACGGTATCCAGCGGATATTTTTCCAGAAAGTCCTCGCAGCTCATCGCGATGAGCATCAGGAAAAGCAGGGTGATATATTTCTTGTTCATCATCAGTTTCATTATTGATTATTGAGATCAGAAAGTAAGGTTAGCGCCGATGCTGATCGTTCTTGCCTGCGGATAGACGCTCAGGTCGATGCCTGTGGCGTATCCCAGCTCCGGATCGTTACCCGTGTAGTTCGTAAAGGTGTACAGGTTCTGCCCCGACACATACAGCCTGGCTCTTTTCAATGCCACCCGCTCTGCCAGGGCAGCCGGAAGCGTATAGCCCAGCGTTACGTTCTTGAGTCTTACGTATGAGCCATCCTCGATAAACCGGTCGGAAGGACGTCCGTTCTTGTTCGGATCGCCGAAGACTGCCCGCGGCACATTTGTGGAAGTTCCTTCGCCTGTCCATCTGTTCAGCACCCGAGTTGTCTGGTTCTGTACCGTGCCGATGCTTTCCTGCCAGATGAGGTTCGCATTGAAGATATCCTTGTCGTACTCTCCCTGTATGAACAC
>JBARAD010000128.1:0-31905 GCA_049791675.1 Chryseosolibacter sp. | reverse complement strand
GTGTTTCTATTGCTTTTTTCCAATCGTCGTGTTGTGCCCAACGATCCTCCCATACGTTGAACTGCTGAAGATCAATGCAGTCGACCTTCATGTTCTGCAGGCTTTTTTCGGTGTATTCTATGATGTGATCATAGGGGAAACAATCCTCCAGCTTATACTCCGGTTTACTGGGCCATTTAAAATTCTTCGGGGGGATTTTGGTAGCATGATACAGCCTTTTCCCGGAATGGCGCCGAACCAGTTCGCCAAGAATCTGCTCACTTTTTCCTGCGCCATATCCCCAGGCCGTATCATAAAAGTTGCAGCCCAATGCCGCAGATTTATCCAGGGCCTCATCCAGTTCTCTTGTGTCGGTACCAGTCCATCCTGCCAGGCCCCACATGCCATAGCCGATTTCACTTACTTTCAGGTTGGTTCTTCCAAAGGTTCTGTATTGCATGAATGACCGGGTTAAAGTTCAGGACTCAATATAGTATCCTTCCCATTGGTTGACAATGGCCGCCTTTACTCATTTAATAGATGAGTAAAAACCTGAAAGATGCTTTCAAGTCGAATTCACGTGATCTGATGGGGGACGTGAGTTTATCTTTCGTGCAGTACGGGTTATCAGATTGGCCAGGTCGTCCGGGGATAAGTCCGGCATTTGGATTGCCACGTGGACCATCCAGTATTTGGAATAGAGCGATGGCCCAACCAGTACATTTCACTACTTTTGCAACCTTTAAAATCCACCCGGCCCCTATCGGGCTACCGGCTGAAAAGGAAGCGACGAACACCTATGACATTAGAAGAAGAAATAGAGAAAAGAAGGACGTTTGGAATCGTCAGTCACCCCGACGCGGGCAAGACTACCCTGACAGAAAAACTTCTGCTTTTTGGGGGTGCTATTCAAAAGGCCGGTGCGGTAAAGTCGAGCAAGATCAAGGACCACGCACGGTCGGACTGGATGGAAATTGAAAAACAGCGCGGTATCTCGGTTGCCACTTCGGTGATGGGATTTAATTACCGCGATGTAAAGATCAACCTCCTTGATACGCCCGGTCACCAGGATTTTGCAGAAGATACGTACCGTACCCTTACGGCGGTAGACAGCGTGATCATGGTTATTGATTGCGTGAAGGGCGTTGAGATCCAGACCGAGAAACTGATGGAAGTCTGCCGGATGCGCAAAACGCCTGTCATCTGTTTCATTAATAAACTCGACCGGGAAGGTCGCGATCCCTTTGAACTTCTGGATGAGATCGAAGAAAAACTTAAGATCAAGGTGCGCCCCCTGAGCTGGCCCATCAACATGGGAAAAAACTTCAAAGGGGTTTACAGCTTATATGAAAAGAGCCTTCACCTTTTCACGCCCAGTAAGATTACCGTTGAGGAGGGCATTGAAGTGAAGAACATCAATGACAGCCAACTCGACAATTATGTCGGTGAAAATAATGCCCGCCAGTTGCGCGCGGACATCGAACTTATTGAAGGTGTGTATCCCGATTTTGATATTGAGGAATATCTCAACGGAAATGTAGCTCCGGTATTTTTTGGCAGCGCGGTCAACAACTTCGGTGTCAAGGAGTTGCTTGATACATTTATTCGCATTGCGCCGCCCCCCATCCCGCGGGAAACAACACTCAGGATCGTGGAGCCCGACGAGAAGAAGTTCAGCGGTTTTGTATTTAAGATACATGCCAACATGGACCCCAAGCACCGGAACCGCATTGCTTTTCTAAGAGTGTGCTCCGGCAAATTCGAAAGAGGGAGCAATTACTATCACGTGCGACATGATAAATCCGTTCGCTTTTCAAATGCCACTGCGTTTATGGCGCAGGACCGTGAAACGGTCGAAGAGGCGTGGCCCGGCGACATCGTTGGTATCTACGACACAGGAAATCTGAAGATAGGCGACACGTTAACAGAAGGTGAGAAACTGCTGTATACAGGCATACCCAGTTTTTCGCCGGAGATCTTCAAGGAGGTTATCAACCTGGATGCGATGAAAACCAAACAGCTGGAAAAAGGATTGCTCCAGTTGATGGAAGAAGGTGTGGCGCAGCTCTTCACCTATGAGCTCGGAAAAAAGAAAGTGGTTGGTGTTGTGGGTGCGCTGCAGTTCGAAGTGATCCAGTTCCGGTTGAAGAATGAGTACTCCGCAACGGTGCAGTTTGCCCCCCAGAATATTTACAAGGCTTGCTGGATCAGCAGCAAGGATCCAAAAAAGCTCGCGGAATTTATTGATTCGAAACAACGTCACATCGCCCGTGACAAGGATGGCAAGCTTGTCTTCATGGCCGAATCAAGAGCCTGGCTCCAGATGGTGCAGGATAACTTCCCTGATATTGACTTCCATTTCACCTCCGAGTTCAAGGACTGAGGTGGCGGGTGAAGATGGGAAGATATATCGTGATAGGGAGGCCGTCGATCACCCGCACACACGACTCACGACTGGTCACTAACTGACGACTGACGATTATTCACGATTCACGAAGGGGCCGCACGACCCCCATTTTCGACAGGGAAAACGTTGAGTGGGAGCGTCCACTCACAACTCACCATTGACCACTGACTACCTGATCTTCTTTTCCAGGTTGGCGATGTCAGCCTTCGCTTCTTCTTTTCCAAGGGACAATGACCGTTTGTAGAGTTCGAGCGCCTCTTTATAAGTGTCGCGCTTTTTCTGAGGGGCGAGCTTGGTCCTGTTGGCGGCTTCCTCTACGGCACGCGCACGTGCATAGTAAGCATCGGCCTCCGTTACCCTGAAGTTTTTGACCATGGCTTCAATCCGGGATTCGAGTAGCAGAAGTTCCTGTTGTTTTTGGGAGATCCTGATATTGATATCTTTTACCTCATCTTCTTTCATTTTTATCTCCTCGAGCAGACCTTCATTCTCCTGTTTGTATTTACCCACCTCCTCATTGAGTTTCGTAATCTCATCCACGCGGATCTGGACTTCACTTTTCAACGCATCGACAAGCATGAGGTAAGCGGAGGCTTCATGCTTGGAGTTTTTCAAAGCGTTCTGGATCAGATTGATCTTTTCCTCCGACATCTTCACAAACTCATTTATATCCTTCAGGCGGGTGGAGAATTCTTCGTAGCTCGTACCCTCACTTAAATTCGTGCGCAGGGAATGGCGGTTAGCATCAATGGAATCCAGTAAACCTCTCACGTCCTTCAGACCCGTGAGCACATTCTGTCGGGAGGCCAGCTCACTTCTTAACGAGTCATTTTCAATCTGCAGCCGGGTAAGTTCTTTTGAATTACATCCTGCCAGAAAGACAATCATGATCAGGATCGAAGGAGAGGCTAAAATCAGTCGCATAGAATCGGTATAGAAAACAAAAATAAGCCTTTCGGTACATTTTAAATTCATCGGTGTAAGCTTTTTCTGAAAAATATGCTGTAACATTAATTTTTAATTTTAGCGATGAAAGTGCCTTTTGAGGTAATTTATGAGGATAATCACCTTCTGGTTGTCAATAAAGCTTCCGGCATTCTGGTGCAGGGCGACATCACGGGCGATGTGCCCTTGGTCGAATTATGTAAGGAATATATTGGAAATAAATATCAAAAACCGGGGGCTGTATTTTTGGGTGTCGTTCACAGGATCGATCGGCCTGTGAGTGGCATCGTGGTTTTGGCACGTACCTCCAAAGCGCTGGAGAGAATGAATGCTCTTTTCAGGGAAAATAAGACCAAAAAGACATACTGGGCAATTACAGAAAAAAGTCCGCCGTCAGAAACGGGTAAATTAATACACTGGCTGTCCAAAGACGAGAAGAAAAACAAAACCACAGCCTGGTCAAAAGATACCCCTGGAGCGTTGCGTTCGGAATTAAGCTATGCGGTGATAGCGAAGCGCAATAATCAATGGCTTTTATCTGTCGCCCCTGTTACCGGACGGCCCCACCAGATAAGGGTGCAGCTTGCGGCGATGGGTTGCCCGATCAAAGGAGATGTCAAATATGGGTTTCCGACCCCCTTGGAAGATGGGAGCATTGCGCTGCATGCCAAAAAACTTGAGTTTATTCACCCTGTTAACAAAGAACCAATGGTGCTGGAAGCTCCCTTACCGGGTACCGGTTGGTGGAAGATCTTTCAAAACTTCAATAACTGATGAATAGATGAACTGGATTGAACGGCTTAGAAACAGGTGGAAGCTTAAAAATGCCTGGCAGGTAGTGATTGTATTACTGGTCTTCGCGTGTACGGGCTTTACCATTTTGTTCATAAAAAAACCTTTGTTACACTGGCTTGCAGGGTCACGAGGTGACAGCACCTTTGCGTCTGTTCTTTATTATATTTTTATTTTACCCCTTTACAACGTCATTTTACTTGGGTATGGGTTCCTTTTCGGGCAATTCCGCTTCTTCTGGGAATTTGAAAAGCGGTTTATGGAACGATTTTTTTCGTGGCTGAGAAGAGAAAAATAACTTTACTCATATGAAAAAATATCTTTTACTGCTCATGAGCGTGCTTTTGCTCGCTGCCTGTTCGTCACCGAAATACGCCTATTACTTTGACCACTATGATTACAATAGTGGTAAAAAAAAGACTGAAGCTCCCGAAATCCATCTTTCCCAAAACACCATTACTACGCCTGAGACGAGCCCCTTGCGCATCAATGAGGAATCTGTAACAGCAAGCGCCGAAACCAGGATCAGAAACGTGGAAAACGTTCCGGTTGCAGTGAAGGAAAAAGCAGCGCTTCTTGAAAAGAAATACTCATCCCTGTCAAGAGCAGAGAAAAAGGAATTCCGGAAAGAACTGAAGTCTGAGATCAAAAAGATTGTGAAAGCCAAAAAGTCTGGCGAAAGCGTTACTTCCGTCACGGATAACATGGTGATGGATCACGACCTGAAGATGGCGTTGATCTTTGGTATCGTAGGTATCGTATTAAGTGCCTTTGGTGGGGTGAACTCTATTTTCTGGATCCTTGGCGTTATTTCTACTGTGATTGCCATTGTCTTCCTGATCAAGTGGCTTGCAGAGCAATAGAACTCCAGTTTAGTGACATAAAAAAACCCCGGAATACGGGGTTTTTTTATTTACATACTTTCAGATTTTCTTATCAGCGATTGGTGATAATTCCGTCGGCCAACAAAACAACTTTGTTCTTCAATACTTCCACAACGCCCCCGGTGATCTGAATGCTGTTGGAAGCATCTTTTGATTTGTACTCAACGAATCCTTCTTTTAAAAGGCTGATGAGGGGCGCATGGTTGTCCATGACCTGAAAGGAACCATCTGCTCCCGGAAAAGTGGCGATGGCAACATTTCCTTCAAAGACTTTTTTTTCAGGTGTTAATATCTCCAAATACATGGCCGGAATTTAAATTTTATACTTGAATTAACTAGCCTCTTGCTTCAGCCATCATCTTCTCGCCTTTTTCGATAGCCTGCTGGATATTACCAACGAGGTTAAAGGCCATTTCTGGAAGGTGGTCGTACTGTCCATCCATAATGGCGTTGAAATCGCGGATCGTGTCTTTGATATCAACGAGTACTCCCTTCAGACCTGTAAACGCTTCGGCGACGTGGAATGGTTGTGAGAGGAAGCGCTGCACCCTTCTTGCCCGGCTCACGACGAGCTTGTCTTCGTCAGAGAGTTCATCCATGCCGAGGATGGCAATAATATCCTGTAATTCCTTGTAGCGCTGGAGGATACCTTTCACGCGCTGAGCACAATTGTAATGTTCCTCACCCACGATTTCCGGACGGAGGATCCGGGAAGTAGAATCCAAAGGATCCACGGCAGGGTAGATCCCAAGCTCGGAGATCTTACGGCTCAATACCGTGGTCGCGTCAAGGTGAGCAAAAGTTGTGGCAGGAGCAGGGTCAGTCAAGTCGTCAGCCGGTACGTATACCGCCTGTACAGAAGTGATGGAACCGTTTTTCGTAGAAGTAATGCGTTCCTGCATGGCACCCATTTCAGTGGCCAGGGTAGGCTGGTACCCTACTGCAGAGGGCATACGTCCCAGAAGCGCGGATACTTCTGATCCGGCCTGTGTGAAACGGAAGATATTGTCAATAAAGAAGAGAATATCTCTACCTTTTCCCTGTCCGTCACCGTCCCTGAAGTATTCAGCTACGGTAAGTCCGGAAAGGGCAACGCGGGCGCGGGCTCCCGGAGGCTCATTCATCTGACCGAAGACGAAGGTGGCTTTTGAATCTTTCAGGTCATTTTCGTTGACCTGCGAGAGATCCCATCCGCCGGAGTGAAGCGATTTCAGGAAGTTCTCACCATAGTTTACAATACCGGCTTCGATCATCTCCCGGAGAAGATCATTTCCTTCACGCGTTCTTTCGCCAACACCGGCAAATACAGAAAGACCGGAATAAGCTTTAGCAATGTTGTTGATCAGTTCCTGGATCAAAACGGTTTTGCCCACGCCGGCACCACCGAACAATCCGATCTTACCGCCTTTTGAATAGGGCTCGATCAGGTCAATTACTTTAATCCCGGTATACAATACTTCCGTGGAAGTGGAAAGATCTTCAAAAGCAGGAGCATGGCGGTGGATGGGCAATGACTGGGTGCCTTTTGGCTGTTTGATACCGTCGATCGCTTCACCGATAACATTGAAAAGACGCCCTTTGATATCGTCACCGACCGGCATGGTGATGGGAGAGCCGGTGTCAAAAACCTTCATGCCGCGGACCAAACCTTCGGTTCCTTCCATGGAGATCGTCCTAACGCGGTCTTCGCCAAGATGTTGCTGGGTTTCCAAAACGACTTTGGTTCCATCACCTTTTGTGACTATTAATGAATCGAGGATGTTAGGCAATTTTGAGCCTTCGGCGTCGAAAGCGACGTCTACGACAGGGCCGATTACCTGGGTGATCTTTCCAATATTTGCCATTGCTAATTTTTTGTTATTAAGGTCTGAAAATTCGACCGCAAAAGTAGGTTATAAACAACGAAGTACAAAGGGGGATTTTCAGATTTATTGACCCTTTTCCAAAACCCTGCGGACGGTTGTTACAGCCGGCGGAACCTGCCGGTAATGGAGTGATCAGGCGCCCGCCGGACCTATATTCGGAACTGCGTTGAGTGAAATGCGGAAGGTCGTGCCGACGGCCTCCTCAGATGATTTCACGAAGATCTTTCCGTTGTGATAGGTTTCAATGATACGTTTCGCAAGGGTCAATCCAAGCCCCCAACCGCGCTTCTTGGTGGTAAAACCAGCCTTGAAAACCATTCCAAGTTTTGAACGCGGAATGCCTTTGCCGGTATCGCTCACATCTATAAACACCTTTCCCTCATTGCCCCTGAGGATTTTGATAGCGATGGTTCCGGAACTTCCCATCGCATCAACAGCATTTTTACAAAGGTTTTCAATAACCCATTCAAAAAGTGGCGCGTGTACCATCGCGGAAATGTTATCTGACAGGGTAAAAACCTCAATTTTGATCCGGGAAGAGATCCGCGGTCGCAGATAGGTCACCACGTTGTTTATCAATACCACGATATTCTCTTTTTTTAAGGTCGGCACCGAACCGATACTGGAAAACCGTTCGGTAACCACTTTCAGTTTTTGAATGTCTTTTTCCAGTTCATCGGCCAATCCTTTTTGGCGCATATAACGGTCTTCCCGGATCACTTCGATCCACGCCATCAGCGATGAGAGCGGCGTGCCTAATTGATGGGCCGTCTCCTTTGCCAGGCCGACCCACACCCTGTTCTGTTCTGCAGCCTTGGAATAATTGAAAGCCAGGTAACTGATAAATCCGAATATGGCAATGACCGTCAGCTGGACATAAGGGTAGGCTATCAGTTGGGTCAGGAGGAATGAATTCCGATAGTAAACTTTTTGTGTTCCGAAGACTTCATTGGTGTTCGGATCCTTCAACGTTATGACGATGGGGTCATAGGTGTCGGCCATGGATTCAAGCTCCCGCGCCAGGTGTTGTTCTAACCGCGAGGAGTCAATATCAATATTCCGGTATTGAATGACCTTTTCATTTTCATCCACGAGGATGGTGGGGACGGAATTGTTCTTGTGGATGATCTCTTCGGACACAAACAGGAAGTTGCTGTTGAGGCTTTCGTTAAGCGTGTACTCGATGGCGCGTGCAAAGAGCTGAACCTGCTGCCGTTCCCGTGCTTTGAGCTGATCCACCAGAACGTTCGTGTAATAGATGGAACTCACACTGATGAGAAATGATACAGCGAGCACGATCCACTTTAACTTGGGATTGTGCTGATAAAAATCGCCGGAAGGGATCGGGTTTCGCCGTTTCATGAATCATGAAAATAAAGAAAAAACCGCAGAACACCGGTATGGGTCGGGGCTCCAAAAATTCTTCAATGCTTCATCATAAACCATTTTGCCAGCACCTTGTAGTTGATCCTGGTGCCGTGCATTAGAATTCCGACACGGTAAATCCTTGAGGCGATCCACGTTGTCAGAATAAAACCGCCGATCAACAGGAACTGAGACAGGAGCAGTTGCCAGAGCGGTACGCCGAAGCCCAATCTGCCAACCATGGCTACAGGTGAAGTAAAAGGGATCATCGAAAACCAGAAACTTGCCGGGCTGTGCGGATCATTGAGAATGAACATAAAAAGTCCGAAGTAGGCAATGATCAAAGGCAGCGTAATGGGAAAAGTAAACTGCTGCGCTTCCTGTTGCGAGTCGACAGCAGAGCCCACGGCGGCAAATAAGGCCCCGTACAACAAATAGCCACCCAGGAAATAGAATGCAAAATTGAAGATGATATAAGCGAAAGGGATTTCGTTTACGGATTGTAAGACCTCCAGCACCTTTCCATTTTGCATCTGCAGTTCTTCAGCACTTGCGCCGTCCTGTTCCATCTGCTTTGTAATTTGCTCCATGGCCTGTTGCTGCGGCATGTTCACACCAAACAGCGAGAGCGTTGCTGTTGACAGCGTACTGATGAGCACAACCCAAATGGTAAACTGCAAAAGACCCACTGCTGCGATCCCCAGGATTTTTCCCATCATGAGCTGAAACGGTTTTACCGAGGAGACAAGGACTTCGACGATCTTGCTGGTTTTCTCCTCGATCACGCCGAGCATGATCTGCATGCCATAGATGAGCACGAACATATAGATCAGTACACCGAGAATGAATCCAAGGATGTAGAGTGTTCCGGTGTTACTTTCTTTCTCTTCGCCCGTTTCACTGAGGTTGATGTTATTTAGTCTCACCGTTGTCTTGAGGCTTTTGAGAATGGCTTTGTCAATATTGAACTGTTCGAGCTTCAGATCATGGATACGGTTTTCGATAATGTTCTCCAGATCTTCAATTTTGCGGATACTTGGATTCTCTTTTGTATAAAGAGCAATGCCTTCAGGATTGGAAAGTTCAAAGTCCGGAATATACAGTAGTGCGAAGTCTTTTGACTTGTTGAAGTTCGTCTTGGCGTCTTCAATTCCCCCGCTTACCGTAACAAAGTCATATTTTTCGTTCTGATCAAACTGAAACTTCCCGCTAAGGTCAACGACGTGTACGGTTTGTTTTCCCGCACCCTCTTCCTGTTTCATCATCACAAAAACCATTATTGCGATGATGGCGGGGAAGATCAGTGGAATCAGTATGGTGGCAATCAGAAAAGATTTTTTCTGAACGCGGTTTAAAAACTCCCGCTGAAAGATCAACCAGATTTTATTCATGACTTCCTCCTTTTACCAACGTAATAAAGATTTCACCCATCGTCGGGATTTTTTCAATAAAGCTATGTACTTCTGTCATTTTGGTCAGGTCCGTGATGAGTTGGTTGGGGCTCAGTTTTTCCTTCATGCGCACGGTGGACCTGAAAAAATCGTCTTCCAGATTGACCTGGTCCACCAATTCGAAAAGTCGTCCGTCTGTAAAGCTGAAACGTCCCTGATGTTCTACGAGGAAGGTATTCGTGCGGTAAGCAGCCTTTACATTTTTCTTGGATCCTTCCAGTATCTTTTTGCTCTTGTCGATGAGGGCGATATGGTCACACAGGTCTTCTACCGTCTCCATTCTGTGGGTGGAGAAAATGATGGTGCTTCCTTTCGCTTTCAGTGAAAGAATTTCTTCCGTTATGATCTGCGCGTTGATCGGGTCGAATCCTGAGAAAGGTTCGTCGAGAATGATGAGCCTGGGTTCATGCATCACGGTGCTGATGAACTGAACCTTCTGGGCCATGCCTTTGCTGAGGTCTTCTACTTTCTTATTCCACCAGTCGGTGATGCCGAATTTTTTTATCCATTCCTTGCTACGGCGTGTAGCTTCCTGGTTGCTCAATCCCTTGAGCCGCGCGAGATAAACGAGTTGCTCTCCGACTTTGAGCTTTTTGTAGAGCCCGCGTTCTTCAGGCAGGTACCCGATGACACCGATATGCTTTTCTCTGAGCGGTTCGCCAAATATGAAAATTTCACCGGAATCGGCGTTGATGATCTGGTTGATGATCCGGATGAGGGTAGTTTTTCCGGCACCATTCGGTCCGAGCAACCCGAATATTGATCTTTCCGGAATGGTAATACTCACATCATCCAGCGCAACATGTTGGGTATAACGCTTGGTTATCCCTCTTGCGATAAGTGCTTCCACAGTTGTTTGGGTCTACGTAATCAGCTGTAAGATAACCAGGAATTGCGTGCAGTGAAATGAATTGATGCGAGAACGGGTACGAAATAAGACTGACTATTTCCCCGCCTGCTTAAAGATGATATTGCCCATGGAGACATCAAGATTGAACAGCAGGGCATTTTTGGCATTTTCGTGATAGGCGGCGTTGGCAAAGGTATTTGCGCGGATCTTCTTCATGCCTTCGGGGATTTTGACACTGCAAAGCCAGGAATCATTTACCTTGACAAGCACCGGA
This sequence comes from Chryseosolibacter sp., assembly GCA_049791675.1. Lineage (GTDB taxonomy): Bacteria > Bacteroidota > Bacteroidia > Cytophagales > Cyclobacteriaceae > Chryseosolibacter. The sequence continues at coordinate 21,093 of JBARAD010000128.1, read as the reverse complement.
GTCTGCGCGGAGGGGAGAATGATGATCAGGTTTCCGGCACCCACGCTTCCTTCGATGTGATTGGTGACAAGGGGAGGATTCCTGCTGAAGTCGAGGGTCATGTTTCCGAATCCAACATCGGCAGAGGTATAGCGTGTCCTCGAAAGGTTAAGGTCGTCTACGTGTAAGGAGCCCAGGTCCACTTTTACCGACAGCGTATCCATTTCCACTTGATTCTCCAGGGAGCTGTAGCCAATGTTCACGTCTGCACTGCCGGTATTGATTTTCAGTTTCTTGATGGCAAGACCTGAAAGGTCCACGTACGCATTGCCGATACCATAGTCTAGTTCGAGGTTGTATGGCTTGGAGTCAGACAGATACATCTTCCAGATCTTGTTGTCGACAGGTTGGTCATCGCCGAACATCCGGGTTGATATGGTATGACCGATTCCGGCGGCATTGTTGTTTTCGAAATTCAGATAGAGCTGACAGGTATTATTGATGATTTCCTTCCGGAACTGGTGAGAGTAGGAGGACTGATCCTGATTGCTGAAGACATTCAGGATTTCGGAGTTGTGTCCGGCCTTAATAAAACAATCGCCGGTATTCGCTTTGAGGTACAGGTTTACATTTTCGCAATGCTGGCTGTTCTCTACAGAAAATTGCCGCTTCATCTGCCCAAAAGCCATCCCCGCAATAGCAATCCCGTAAATGGTTAACCAAAAACATTTCTGCATGCTGAATATGTACGTACCCGTCCCGGTTAAGTTACGTTGTGTAAGTTTATCTTAACAATCACATAAAAATTATGTGGCCAGGACAGGATATACGGTTTTGAGCAGAAAAGGTTTAATTGAAAAACTCTTTCATCCGTTCAAAAAACCCTTTTTCATTGGCATCCGGTTTGGGCTCGAAATTCGGGGACTCACGCAAGCCTTCAAGTGTTGCCTTTTCTTCCGCGCTGAGTTTTTTGGGTGTCCAGACGTTTACATAGATCAGTTGATCACCTGTTTCATACCCGTTGATGTCCTTCAGACCTTTTCCGCGAAGGCGCAGTACTTTGCCACTTTGGGTGCCGGGATCTATTTTGATTTTAACGCGACCGCCAATGGAGGGTACTTCGAGGTTTGTTCCCAAAGCCGCGTCGACGAAACTCACATACAAGTCGAAAATAATGTTGTTTCCATCGCGTTTCAGCAACGTATCTTCCTGTTCTTCAATGAGAATCAGCAGGTCGCCTGCCACCCCGCCACCGGGGGCGTCATTGCCTTTTCCCGCCATGGACAGCTGCATGCCATCGGATACACCTGCCGGTATGCGTACGGAAAGGACCTCCTCTTTTGAAACAAGTCCGGAATTATCGACGCCGGCAGGTTTTTTGTCTACGGTCTGTCCTGAGCCATCACACGCCGGACATGTAGACGAGGAGACCATCTGTCCAAGCATGGTGTTTACGACCTTTCGCACCTGTCCGGTTCCCTGACAGTGGGTGCAGGTCTTGAAGGACACTCCTTCAGCTTGCACCAGGCGGTGAACCTTTATTTTTTTCTCGACGCCGTTGGCGATCTCTTCCAGGGTAAGCTTTAGTTTAATGCGCAGGTTGGAGCCTTTTCTCTGGCGCCTTCCGCCCCGGGTGCCTCCACCGCCGAAAAAGCTGTCAAACGGACTTCCGCCACCAAAAATATCCCCGAACTGGCTGAAGATATCATCCATGTTCATGGTGTGTCCGCCATAACCACCGGTGCCGGGACGCGCATGGCCATATCGATCGTACTGGGCTTTCTTTTCGGCGCTGCTGAGGACTTCATAGGCTTCCGCTGCCTCCTTGAATTTCTCTTCAGCCTCCTTATTTCCTGGATTTTTGTCCGGGTGAAACTGGATGGCCACTTTGCGGTAGGCCTTTTTTATTTCCTCAGGCGTAGCGTTTTTTCCCACGCCCAGTATATCGTAAAAATCTCGCTTAGTCGACATCCTTTATATTCGTTAATTACCCACTACAACTTTTGCGTAGCGTATGACCTTTTCATTCAGGAGATAACCTTTCTCTACGACATCCACGATCTTACCCTTCAGCTCGGGAGAAGGGGCCGGCAATTGGGTTATCGCCTCGTGCAGATCGGGATTAAACCCGGTGCCCGGCGAAGTGTCCATGATTTTTACGCCATAGAGCTCCAGGACCTTTTTAAATTTGGAATGAATCAAAAAGAAACCTGCAAGATCCTTGTCGTTCTTGTCAGGGAAGGCGTTCTCAGCGCGCTCAAAATCGTCCGCCACCGGCAGCAACGTCTTCAGGAGTTGCTCATTGGCTGACTGAATCAAATCCAGTTTTTCTTTTGCTGTCCGTTTTCTGAAGTTCTCGAACTCCGAATACAGCCGGATATATTTATCTTTCGCCCCTTCTAATTCCTCTTTCAGTTTTGCGAGCGCATCCGCCTCATTACCTGCCGCTGCACGCTCGTCATCCCGTGTATTATTTGTCGCCTGGTTTGTCTCTGTTCCGGCATCCGTACGGGTTCTGTTTACATCTTCCCTTGTTTCTGTGTTCTCCATGACGATTCATTAATTTCTTCAATGATTTCTCCGCAACTTGTCAATAACTCTGCCAACACACTATTCGTGTCAAAGTGGCACCGCATCCGCGTTCTCAAATGCCCTATAGGCAGATCTGCTGCTGGCGGGCAAGCCACAGCCCGACTGGCAGGCTTAATGCAGGTTTTTCCAGATCAGATCTTTCAATTGCTGGATTCCCTGTTGGGTAATGGAGGATATAAAAACCGCGGGAATATCCGTTGGAAGTTCCTCCTTCAGGGCCTGCATCAATTCTTCATCGAGCATATCAGCTTTTGTTACCGCGAGTAACCTCTTCTTGTCCAGTAACTCGGGATTATATTTCCGCAGCTCATTCAACAATATCTCGTATTCCGCGCGTATGTCCCTGGAATCGGCGGGCACCATAAACAACAATAGCGGATTCCGCTCAATGTGTCTGAGGAATCTTATTCCCAGGCCTTTTCCTTCCGCTGCACCCTCAATGATCCCGGGGATATCGGCCATCACAAAAGACATTCCATCCCGGTAAGCCACTACGCCGAGGTTTGGCGTGAGGGTGGTAAAGGCATAATCCGCGATCTTTGGCTTGGCAGCTGATACCACTGACAACAGCGTGGATTTGCCTGCATTGGGAAATCCTACCAGGCCAACGTCTGCCAGCAGTTTTAGTTCCAGGACGATCCATTCCTCTTTACCTGGTTCACCCGGTTGAAAATGCGTGGGAGCCTGATTTGTGGGGGTGGCGAAATGCGCATTGCCCTTTCCGCCCCGACCCCCCGGTGTGAGGATAAATTCTTCGCCATCTTCGTTGATTTCGCAGATTATTTCTCCGGTGTCAGCGTGCCTGGCCACCGTTCCAAGCGGAACTTCCACGATTTCATCTTTTCCGTCTGCGCCAGTCCGGTCCTGTTCTTCTCCGGGATTCCCGGGTGTGGCAATAATGTGTTTCCTGTATTTGAGGTGCAACAGTGTCCATAGCTGGGAATTGCCCCGTAGGATAACATCGCCGCCCTTTCCACCGTTTCCGCCATCAGGCCCACCGTGGGGCGTGAGTTTTTCGCGGTGGAAATGCATGCATCCAGCCCCTCCGTGCCCGGAGCGGGAATTGAACTTTACATAATCAATGAAGTTGGGGGAAGACAATTATATTTGATTTAAACCAGCAAACTTTTATCAATCTCAACACAAATGTTCTTAAAAATGTCTCCTACTTTGCCAACGCCGATCACGGCAGAATACCTGTTCAGCTTTTTGTAATATTCGGCAACAGCGGCGGTTTCAGCTTTATAGACAGCGATCCTGTTCTCAATTACTTCCGGTTTGGCATCGTCAGGGCGGTTTTCCTTCACAGCGCGATCTGCCAGCCGGAGTCTTAATTCATCTTCGGGGACCATAAGTTCAACAAGGATTTTTATTGGCGCGCCCTTTCGCTGCAACAACTCGTCAAGCGCCTGCGCCTGCGGTATTGTTCTGGGAAAACCATCGAATATGATACCGCTTATCTTTCCACTCTGCGTAATCTTGTCATCCACCATATCAATCACCACTTTGTCCGGAACCAGGTTGCCCTTGTCCATATAATCCTTCGCCAGTTTGCCAAGGGGAGTCCCTTCTTTTAAATGTTTTCTGAAGAGGTCACCCGTTGAAATATGGGTAAGTGAATATTTTTCGATGAGCTTAGCACTTTGAGTGCCTTTTCCGGCGCCCGGAGGCCCGAAGAGTATGATGTTGATCATTCTGGTGGTAATATTTAGGTTGTTATTTTTTGGTTTAAATATCTGTTAAATATAGCCGTCAATCTGCCAATATCGCCCGTTGCCGGCTGATGCGCTCAGTTTCGCACCGCCTGATAGAGTTGCCGATAATTCCTCCCTAAACCATCATAATCCAGACCGTAACCCAAAACAAACTCGTCTTCAATGTCGAAGCCGGTATACTTCACTGTGATGCCCTTTTCCCGTGCCGGTTTTTTGCGCAGCAGTGAGACCACTTCCACAGACCTGGTGCCGAGGCTTTTTAATTCGGCGACGATTTTCTGCAGTGTCAGCCCTGTGTCAACAATATCCTCAACGATGAGGATATCCTGATTAAACAGACTCTCATCGAGCCCGATCAGGGTTTTTAATTGCCCGGTGCTGCTTAATCCCTCATAAGAGGAGATCTTCACGAAGGAAATCCGGCACGGAATACTGATATCCTTGAGAAGATCCGCTGCAAACATGAAGGATCCGTTCAGCACAGGAAGGAAAACGGGTGTTTTTCCGGCATAAGAATGATTAATCTCTGATGCCAGTTCATGTATCTTCTTTTGTATGTCCTCTGCGCTGATGAATTCAGTGAACTCTAATCCTTTGATCTTCATGCCTCATGGAATTGGGGAGGCAAAGATAAAATAATTAGCTTAATACGCCTGCCTTAATAGGAATCATCCTGGGCAAAGTTATTTTTCCGGTTCATCCATTGTCCCTGCGTGAAATCCGGGAATTCGACGGTTTCCCCACCCAGTCGGATGGAAGATTCGGAGAGCGGAGTAATGGCGCTCCAGGTCACAGCATCATAGACATCCTGCGGTGTGGGCGCCTTTGCTTTCACGGATTCAATAAATGCGTTGAGTACGAACCAATCCATGCCACCATGTCCGGCGCCGGCAGCATCATTTCCATATTTCTTCCACAGCGGGTGATCGTATTTCTCGAACCAGCCTTTGGTATCCTCCCACGCATGCGCCTTTTTGCTATGTCCTTCCACATAAATGGACTGATTCACATCCATCCAGATACCATTGGTTCCCTGAACGCGGAAGCCGAGCGAGTAGGGGCGAGGCAGGTTTGTATCATGCTGCAGTAGAATCGTTTCTCCATTGGCGCATTTGATCATGGTCGTAACAATATCGCCGAGCTTAAAATCGATTTTGGCGTTCGGATGGTTTTCGCCCGCATTTTTTACAACATACGCATGCAAGCTCCTGGCTTTGGAAGAATAGGAGACGAGTTCGGTAAGCCGGTTTCCACGGTTGATATCGATCATCATCGCCAGGGGCCCTATGCCGTGCGTTGGATACAGGTCACCGTTGCGGTGCACCGAATGCTGCGTCCGCCATTGCGCCTCTGAAAAACCTTTCTCACCGAATTCAACCCCACCGCCTTGCGCCTGGTTTCCGTCGTTGAATTTGATCTCGCGGAGGTCGTGCTGATATCCGCCCTGCAAGTGGATAACCTCTCCAAAGATTTTCTGACGCACCATGTTCAACACGGCCATCACATCCCTCCTGTAGCATACGTTTTCGAGCATCATCAACGGCATGCCTGTATGCTCGGAGGTATGGACAAGCTGCCAGCATTCCTCCACTGTCATCCCGGTGATCACCTCGCAGCCAACATATTTTTTTGCATTCATCGCATCAAGGCACATGATGGTGTGCCACTCCCAGGGTGTGGCAATAATCACTGCATCGATATCCGGATTGGCCAGCAGCTTGCGATACCCATAAGGTCCTTCCCTGATAACAACGGGAGCGCGTTTACCCGCTTTCTTAATCCGTGCCAGGCTGGAATCAATCATGCGCTGCTGCACATCACAGATGGCTACGACATCCACATCTTCGCGCAGCAGTGCAAGGTCAAGGTGGTCCTGCCCACGCAAGCCGACACCAATAAAGCCTAGCCTTACCCTGGTTTTATTCTGCGATAAAAGTGATGATGAAGGCATCAGGCTCAAAGCGCCCGCAGCGAGTGCCGTATTTTTTACAAATGATCTTCTTGTGAGGTTGGAGGAACGCATAAAATACTGGTTTGAAACTTCTACAGCAAGGTGGCAAAATCGACGCGGAATGAAAAACGGATGCTGAGGAATTTAGAGGTCCTTCATCAGCCACCCGTATAAGTCGACCATGCTTTTAATGTCGCGCTTGTAAACTTTCTCCTTCGGCGTATGCGGATTGTGCTGGGGTGCTCCGACAAAACACCAGTCGAATGGGTAGGGCGAGAGCTGGAGTTCACGTCCGTCGCTGGAACCCATGCCTTCAACTTCAAGCTGGAAATCTACCTGTCGCCGGCGAGCAATTTCAATGATGCGGTTTACATACGAACGTCGCGGGATATTGCGGTCGCGCAGGGAGATGACTACTCCTTTCATGGGCAGCACACCATCGGTGATCCAGGTGATATCTGCAATCAATGCTTGTCTTACGCGCCATTTTTCATAGATAAATTTGCCCAGATAAGGAACAGATCCGCCCCCGTGCTCTTCCCAGCAACTGAAGACAATGACACCGTCGGTCATGGTCTCAGCTACTTTCAGCGCCGTGTAGATGCCAAGACGGTTATCAATATAAGCTGATTCTATGGCCGTGCGGGTTTCCTGAAAGTTAATCTGATATGTAAGGGTTGTGCCACGCTCAATTGCTCGTGGGAACTTGTAAAGCGCGTGGTTGTCCTGATCGTACTCCAGCGTACATTCTATCGGACCATATACATCGCGCCCGACAAGTACTGTTCCCGTTTCGGCATCCGGACTCCCGATGGGTAGCAACTGGTTGCCGTACCTTACGGTAAAACCAATGCTGTCCATATGGGCAAAGATCGCCGTGCGGGGCTCACCGAATTTCAGAATAATGGAATCCTGAAATTCATCACCGTAATACAGTTCGGGATTGACTTTCCATTTATTCTTCTCTTTGTCTATATATCCCAACAGAAATTCCGTCATGTTGCTTTCTTCTCCCGAAGGCGCATGGACTTCACAAAGTTCCTTCAATAATTTCATTTCGATAGTATTGGTGACAAACGGATAAAAAAGGCTTATTAGTTCTTTCCACAACTTTATTCTAAATTTTGATCGGAAAAAAATGCCATGGAAAATAACCTTTTCATACTGAGCGAACAGCGCTCCGTCGCCAATCAGTATTTGTTCGAATTGCGCGACGCAACACGTCAAAAAGACCGCATGCGTTTCCGGCGGAACCTGGAGCGCCTGGGCGAAATTATGGCTTATGAAATTTCTAAGAGGCTCTCATATCAATCAAAAAAGGTAAAAACACCGCTTGCGGAAATGGCAGTTGACGTATTAGAGGAAGAGCCTTTGTTGATCACCATTCTCAGGGCGGGCCTGCCTTTTCATCAGGGATTCCTTCGTGTTTTTGATCACGCCGATAGCGGCTTCATCGGCGCCTGGCGGAATGAAGATGTTCATGACCTGAGCGTGAATGTGGATTATGTTTCTGCGCCTTCTTTGGAGGGGCGGGCAGTGATACTGATCGATCCAATGCTCGCTACGGGACAATCCGTTCTTAAAGCTGTAAAACAATTGCTGACCAAAGGAACGCCTTCCCATCTATTTATTGTTTCCGTGGTGTCGGCACCAGAAGGCCTTCAGCTGTTGCAGGAAAATATACCTGTGCCTTATTCACTGTGGACGTGTGCACTGGATGAAAACTTGAATTCATCGTATTACATTGTACCGGGTTTGGGCGATGCCGGAGATTTATGTTATGGGATGAAGGATTAAAATTTGTTTTCGACAATCGCTATGCTGCAGGAAATTCTCAGGGCCATACCCATATATTTTTCATGTATGCTCAAGTTTATTTTAGGCCCTGCCGGAGGATATGCTGTGGGACTTAATCTCATCACGACCATTCTCACGACGGTTTCAGGGATGATGACGGTAGTTTTTCTTTTTACTTTCTTCGGGAACTGGATGCGCACGAGGGTTTTCGGACGATTCAAGAAAAAGAAAATGAATCTGAAGCGCGCCGAAAGGTTCGAGCGGATATGGAAACGTTACGGCCTTGTCGGTGTTGCCCTGCTGACGCCGATCATTTTGACGCCCATCGGTGGCACACTGCTGGCCGTCGGTTCAGGGAGCCCGAAGGACAAGATCATTTTTTACATGTTTGTCAGCGCTTCTTTCTGGTCGGTTGTGATCAGTGTGGCAATTTACTTTTTCGGAAATGAAGTGTTGCCCGACTTCTTTAAACCGGACGTGGATGTCGAAAAAATTTCCCGCTGAAGCGGTAGCGGCAGACCTTAATGTTCTGCGTTGTGGTCCGGAAGGATTTCAATGTCGCGGATGAGGACGCGTTTGGCAATCTTTTGACCGGTGGTGGTCATGGCAAGTCCGCCAAGGGCGGTTTCTTTATAGCGGGTCTCCATGCTCGCCCCGATCTCACCCATGGCTTCAATTACTTCATCGACCGGGATGACGCTGCTTACATTTGCCAGCGCGATCTGTGCCGAGCTGTTTGCGATGGCAGCCGCGCTTGCATTCCGGACGACACAAGGCACTTCCACAAGACCCGCAACCGGATCACAAACGAGACCCAGCATGCACTGCACGGTGATCGCGATCGCATTGAACACCTGATCGACTGTGCCATCCAGGCAATATACAATGGCAGCGGCGCCCATCGCAGCCGCAGTGCCGGTCTCTGCCTGGCATCCACCGACTGCTCCGGAAATCGACGCTTTTTGCTCCATAATAAGCGCCGTGCCAGCGGCAATCAGTATCGCGTCAAGAATTTTCTGATCATCGATGTTGTGGATATCCTGCACTGTATACAGCACGCCGGGCATAATGCCACTGGCGCCTGCCGTCGGCGCAGCAACCACGCGCCCCATGCATGAATTCACTTCCTTGGCTGCCAGCGCGCGCGCAATCAGTTGCTGAAATTCCTTTGACAGAACCGCTTTCGGATAGTGGTAAACCTTCTTCGCACCATTGTTGATCATACCGCTTCGCGAAGTCATATCCTCCTCCAGACCCGTCTTCACGGCATCCTTCATTACACCCCAGGCGCGTGCCAGTCCGGAATAGATCTCCTCATTCGTCCGACCCTTCTGCTCGCGCTCGTACCCAAGAACCACCTCCACAAGTGATTGCCCGGAACTTTCACAATACGCTTTCCAACCCTGAAACGATTCAAAAAGAAAGGCCATAACCGATATTTACTGTTTACAAAGTTCCGGGTTTCGGAGATCGAAAACAACCTTCCGGGTATTTGAGGTCATGATAAACCGACCGCTGACGGACAAAAGTGTCCTTTTTTAAAATTTGTCATGCAAGGCAATCATTCAAATCATCCTCTATTTACGCTTTTTAATGTGGCACGTTCATCGCTTGCACGTCACAGAAAACCAGCGTGCTCATGCTCATCCATTACAGTAAAGTCATCCTGAGGTACCTCGCCAGGAAATTGTTCTTCACGGGATTGAACATCGCCGGGCTGTCGATCGGCCTTGGCTGCTGCGTTGTGATATACCTGTTCTCGGCAAATGAACTTTCCTACGACAAGTTCCACCGCGACGGTGAGCGGATCTATCGGGTTATCCGGCAATCGCAAATAAACGGGATGCCTTACAATATCGGGGTCACGGCAGGAAACTACGGCCCTGCGCTGCAACAGGATTTCGAGGGAAGAATTCAGGAGACGACCCGCGCCCTGTCTTTCGACGCATTAGTCCGATATGAGGACAAGGCGTTTCTGGAGGAAAAGCTCTTATTGGCGGATGCTAATTTCTTCGACTTTTTTTCCTTTCCACTGCTCCGCGGGACGCCCCCGACTGTATTGAAGAATGGAAACAGCTTTGTTGTTTCGAAAGCGTTCGCGCAGAAATATTTTGGAGGTGAAGATCCCCTCGGAAAAGTGATCCGGCTTGATGACGAGTATGATATGATGGTCACAGGCGTTATGGATGACCTTCCGGGAAATTCCCACCTGCAATTTGATGCGGTAGGGTCTGTCAATATTATTCAGGCTGAGCCGTGGTTTGAGGACTGGTGGGGCAATGCGTTTAACACGTATGTCAAGGTGGACAATACCCGGGATGTCGCCTACCTCAACAGCGCCTTTCCCGCCTTCATGGACAAATATTTTGGAAAGGATTTTGAGCGGGTGGGGAATAGGATCGGGTTGACGCTTGAACCGCTGAGGGACATTTACTTTAATTACGACACACGTTACGAGAATAACATTGCGCATGGAGACCGACGTTACGTTTACGTGTTCGGCAGCATCGGTATCTTGCTTTTGCTTCTGGCCAGTATCAACTACATCAACCTGGCCACGGCACAGGCTTCGTCGCGCGCCAGGGAAGTGGGTATCAGGAAAACCCTTGGCTCCACAAGGCAGTCGGTCGCTTTTCAATTCTTGTTCGAATCATTTTTTCTGGTCCTGATCTCCATCCTCGTGGGCATCGGAATGGCACAGGTGAGTATACCGCTCTTCAATGCGAATTTCAATCTTGTGCTGCCGGGTGTTTTTGAGGATGGCACATTGTGGATGTTCCTGATGCTCGTATTGACTGTCATGACAATAGCCTCGGGGGCGTATCCGTCGTTCCTGCTTTCGGCCTTTAAACCTGTCCAGGTTTTGAAGGGCGCGGTCATGGGTGATATGCGGTATGTATTCGTCAGGAAGGCGCTTGTGATATTCCAGTTCGGCATCTCCGGTTTCATGATCATTTCAACATTGTTCATCGGGCAACAGCTGCGCTATATGCGGCAAAAAGATCTTGGCTTTAATTCCGAGCAGGTCCTCGCTGTCAGGTTGAACAACGAGCCCATCCGCCGCCAGCAACATGCGTTCAGGGAAGCTGTGCTGAGGCACAACGAATTCGCATCGGCTTCTTTTTCGTCGGGATATCCCGGTGGTTTCTATGATGCTACCACCATAAACATCCGGGGTTACGAAGCACAGGTGAGGATGCGAACACTCTGGACGGATGCAGCGTTTCTCAAAACGATGGGCTTGTCAATGGCCGCGGGCAGATTCTTTTCCGAGGAATTCCCTGCCGACAGCAGCCGCTCCGTTGTTATCAATGAGACCGCCGCGCGCCAGTTAGGCGTGACGAATGAAGAAGCACTGGGTAAACGCGTGATGCTTTCCCAGTTTGACAGTGTATACCGGGAAGTCGTCGGGGTCATTACGGATTATCATTTTACTTCGCTGAAAGAGAAAATAGAACCGCTGGTGATCTCCCATATCGGGGGAGGAGGACACCTTTTGGTCAGCATTCCGGCAAAGAATATTTCCGCCGCAGTCGCAAGGCTGGAGAAGGAATGGGCAGCGTACGAGACCGGATTTCCTCTGGAATTTTTCTTCCTGGATGATGTGATCGGAAAGCTTTATGCGGCCGAGGTCAACCAGGGAAGAATCTTTTCACTCTTCTCCATCATCTCTGTCGCCATTGCGTGCATGGGCATCCTGGGCCTTGGAACGTATATCGCCTCCCAACGTAAAAAGGAGATCGGCGTACGGAAAGTATTGGGAGCGACAACGGGCCAGGTTTCGGCGCTTCTTATGAAAGATCTTCTGCGCCTTGTTCTTATCGCCAACCTGATTGCCATCCCGACGGGTTATTGGGCTGTAAATCACTGGCTGCAGAATTTTGCCTATCGCATCGAGATGGAGGCTGTGATTTTTATCATCGGCGCGTCAGCTGTTTTCCTGATCGCCGCAATCATTGTAGGATTTAATGCTTCCAGGGTGGCCATGCAAAATCCTGTGAATTCCCTGCGGACGGAATGATCAATCGGATAAAAGGTAGAGCAAGGTCTTCCAGCCTTCGTTTATTAGTGAGATCAGAAGTCCAACGTACCCACAATCTCGGCTGCCTCCAGCACATAGATCATCTGGTCGGGATCAAGATCATTCAAACGCAACGTGCCCTTCACTTCAATGGGTCTCTCCATCCAGGGTGTTTTCTTTTTCAGATTTACTTCCACAACCGTTTCGGGACCACCTACACCACAAAAGAAACAGGCGTTGAGCGGCAGGGAGGAGAGCATGATCCGCGCGCTGCTGGTCGTATTCTCCAGGGGCACCATGTATCCGGGAAGTATGACGGTTTTATTCCGGAGTGCTTTCACAGCGTCTGTGAACACTGGCTTGTCGTATTGTCCGAGGTTATCCTGACCTTTTACGAAAGTGATGTCGTACAATTTGGGCCACACCAAAGAAGGGAATCCCTGATAAGTGCTTTTCTGCGCATACAGGAGTGATGAGCAGAGCATGACGATAAGCAAGGCTGTTGCTTTCATGTGACGTTGCTGAAGGATTCCGTTCCCGCTTATCAAGCGGGAACGGAGTCTTCTTTTTTAGAGAATTCTTCCATGGGCAAACAGCTGCACATGAGATTCCTGTCACCGTATGCATTGTCAATCCGGCTGACGGAAGGCCAGAACTTCGCGTCTTTCACAAAAGGAAGCGGAAAGGCTGCCTTCTGTCTGCTGTAGGGTCTCTGCCAATGATCCGATGTAACAACCGCAGCCGTATGGGGTGCATGTTTCAAAACATTATTTTCCCTGTCAGCTTTTCCTTCTTCCACTTCGCGGATTTCATTCCTGATCTCGATCAGTGTATCGCAAAAGCGGTCGAGCTCTTCTTTCGGTTCACTTTCCGTAGGTTCGATCATCAACGTGCCGGCGACCGGGAAAGAGACGGTGGGGGCATGGAAACCATAATCCATAAGACGTTTCGCAATGTCTTCGACTTCAATGCCTGCTTTTTTGAAATCACGGCAATCGACGATCAGTTCGTGCGCACAACGGCCTTTGGTGCCGGCGTATAATATTTTGTAGTGGCCCTCGAGCCTTGCTTTGATGTAGTTCGCGTTGAGAATTGCCATCCTTGTTGCGTTGGTCAGCCCTTCACTTCCCATCATGGCGATGTAAGCATAGGGAATGGTCAGAATGCTTGCGCTACCCCAGGGAGCAGCAGACACGGCGTGGATTGCCTGTTCACCTCCGGTGCTGACGACTGCGTGACCGGGCAAAAAGGGCTTTAATTTATCGTTCACGCAAATGGGCCCCATGCCCGGGCCGCCACCACCATGCGGAATGCAGAATGTCTTGTGCAGATTCAAGTGGCAAACATCGGCACCGATGTTTGCAGGGGAGGTTAAGCCAACCTGGGCATTCATGTTGGCGCCATCCATGTATACCAATCCGCCATGGCTGTGAATGATCTCACATATTTCTGTAATGGATTCTTCAAATACTCCGTGCGTTGACGGATACGTTACCATCAGGCAGGAAAGCTTATCTTTATATTGTTCAGCCTTGGCCCTCAGGTCGGCCATGTCGATCTTTCCTTCTTCGTCTGATTTTACGACGACTACAGTCATGCCCGCCATGACTGCGCTTGCGGGATTTGTGCCGTGCGCCGATGCGGGGATCAATGAGATCTGGCGGTGGCTTTCATTTCTGCCGGCGTGATAGGCACGGATCACCATGAGCCCTGCGTATTCTCCCTGCGCGCCACTGTTAGGCTGCAGTGAAACGCCAGTGAAACCCGTAACTTCTTTCAGCCATGTTTCCAGATTTCCGATCATCTCGCGGTAACCTGCTGTCTGATCGGCAGGAGCAAAGGGATGGATCTGGCCGAACTCCGGCCATGTCACCGGTATCATCTCCGTTGTTGCATTCAGCTTCATTGTGCAGGAGCCCAGCGAGATCATCGAATGAACCATGGAAAGGTCCTTGTTCTCAAGACGTTTGAGATAACGGAGCATCTCATGCTCCGAGTGATGCATGTTGAAAACCGGATGAGTAAGAAATGAAGATTTCCTGATAAGCGAAGCCGGCCAGTTGATGTCCTTTCCGTTCGACGACTGCTCGAGCGCTTTCTTATTTTCAGCTGCACCGATGATTTCCAGGATCACCTTACAATCCTCCGGTGTAGTTGTCTCATCCAGCGTAATTCCCACATGCTGGTCCCCGAAATAGCGGAAGTTTACCTGCCGTTTTTCTGCTTCGCGCACTACCAGCTTCTTATCACTGACCTGAATTTTCAGGGAATCAAAGTAATGCTCATTTACCTGGCGTATGCCCATTGCTTTCAGGGTTCCATCCAGCGATCTGGTAAGGCCGTGAATTCTTCCAGCTATCTTTTTCAGCCCTTCAGGCCCGTGATAGACAGCGTACATGCCCGCCATCACTGACAAGAGAACCTGTGCCGTACATATATTTGACGTTGCCTTCTCACGGCGAATGTGTTGCTCCCGTGTTTGCAGCGCCATCCGGTAGCCCGGGTTACCGGATGCATCCACCGAAGCGCCAATGATTCTTCCAGGCATTTGCCTTTTATATTCATCGCGGGTAGCGAAATACCCTGCGTGCGGCCCGCCAAAACCCATCGGAATACCAAAGCGTTGGGTTGAACCTACCGCGGCATCCGCGAGCATCTCGCCAGGTGATTTGGTAAGGAGCAGACTCATCATATCGGCAGCCATCACGACGAACAGGTCCTTCGCATGGGCCGACTCGATAAACTCAGTGTAGTCTTTCACACTTCCATCGTTGTTTGGATTTTGTACAAAGACCGCGAACAACCCTGCATCCGAGATGTCAAGCCTGGTAACATCGCCGATCACGAGGTCAACACCAATGGGAGCGGAGCGCGTCCTTAAAACATCGATGGTCTGTGGAAAGACGTTTTCGTCTACAAAAAATTTATGCGCATTCTTTTTGGTCGCTTTGCGTGAGGCATAAAAGAGGTGCATTGCCTCTGCCGCCGCTGTGGCTTCATCGAGAAGGGAAGCATTGGCGATCTCCATACCTGTAAGGTCAATAACCATGGTCTGGTAGTTAATCAGCGCCTCAAGCCTTCCCTGGCTGATTTCCGCCTGGTACGGCGTATAGGCTGTATACCAACCCGGGTTTTCAAGAATATTCCTCAGTACCACCGCTGGCGTAATGGTATTGTAGTAGCCGGTTCCAATAAAAGATTTGAAAACCTTATTTTTTGTCGCCAGGGTGCGGAAGCTGTTCAGAAATTCAAATTCGGATTGCGCAGCCGGCAGCGTCAGCGGTTTCTTAAGGCGGATCTTTGCGGGGATGGTCTGATCAATAAGATCATCCATAGACCCAGCCTTAACGGCTCTCAGCATCTCCTCAACCTGTTGTGCATCGGGACCGATATGCCTGGACTCAAACTTTTCTTTGTAGTGCGGATTTATATGCATTGAAAATGATGTATTAATCTCTTAATAATTGCCCCTGGTGGCACGTCTGGTTTCGGAAGAGGCCTGGATTGTACGCTCGGCGGAGGCAGCATTCTTTTATGGCTTCAGTTTTGTTTCCAGAAGCTCAGAATCTCAAGCCGCCAAGCCTTTGTGATCAACCTGATAAAGCCAAAATCCATGAATCCTTTTTCCGGTCGCAAAGGTAATTCAGTTTAGACACAATTAACAGTGGAAATCTCCGGTTCCTGACGCTTTTTAAATGCTTCTACAAAAATTTAAGCGCTACCCCGCTGGTTTACTTAAAATTATGGAAATCGGGATTAGTTTTGTCTTTTCTGGGTTGTCTGATTTCAGCGGAATGCCAATCAGATGGAACTTCAGGCGGTTATTGAAACCTTGAAATCAACATTCTGATATGACAGTAAGGTACCTTTTTACTTTCGCGCTTTGTGTTTCCAGCCTGGTTGTGTCTGCACAGCCCAACCCCAGTGACTACGGGGAGTTGATCATTGCCGACGATCTGAAGGAAAACCTGAGCATCATCGCCTCAGATGCCCTGGAGGGAAGGGAGACCGGAACCAGGGGGCAAAAAATGGCCGCTGCATTCATCAGTCACCATTTTGAAACACTGGGATTGAAACCCCCGGTCAATGGAAGTTTCTATCAACATTTCGATCTGTATAAAACGGCGCCCGGGGAAGTATACCTGACTGCTGGTGGAAACCGATATAAAAATTTTCAGGACGTCGTCTATTACGGAAAAGATAATTCAGGCGGCGAAGTTGCCCTTTCGGTGGTTTACGCAGGGAGGGGACGCGAGGAAGATTATGACCAACTGGCAGTGGCCGGGAAAGGAGTACTGATCATGATACCGCAGGAGAGAAGTTACCGTGAAGCGATCGCGATCGCCCGGGCTAAAAACGCTAAAATGGTGTTCATATTGAACACAAAAACAGGCGAGGAATTCAAAGATTACGGCGGGCAGTTCCAGCGTTTCTTGTCAGAGGGAAGGTTATCCCTGAAGAAGCCCCAGCACGTCGATTCCGGCAGCGGAATGTTTTTCGTTTCCCCGCTGGTCGCAGAAAAGATTTTCAACACCACCCTTGCCAAATTATCCGCGGCCGCTGGTGAGGGTTCCAACAAGCCGGCACTGAAGAAGATCGCGGTGGGAAAAGTTTCATATAAGACAACCGTCGACATCAAGACAGTCAAAACAGAAAACGTTCTGGGCTATCTGGAAGGTACCGACAAAAAAGACGAAGTGATCGTCATCACATCCCACTATGATCATATCGGACGAAAGAATGGAACGGGTGGTGATCTGATCAACAATGGGGCTGATGACGACGGTTCAGGTACCGTGGCGGTGTTGCAGCTGGCGAAAGCATTTGCGCAGGCAAAGAAAGACGGCAACGGCCCGAGACGCAGTATCCTTTTCATGACCGTAGCCGGAGAGGAAAATGGTTTGCTGGGATCGGAGTATTATACACAGTATCCTGTTTTTCCCCTCGCAAAAACAGTCGTGAATCTGAACATCGACATGATCGGTCGCCGCGATGAACAGCATAAGGAAAGCGCGCCCTATGTATACGTGATCGGCGCGGATAAGCTCTCCTCCGACCTCCATGCGCTGAGTGAGTCGGTAAACCGGAAATACACGAATCTCGTCTTCGACTACACCTATAATGATGAGGGCCACCCTGCGCGGTTATATTACCGTTCGGATCACTGGAACTTCGCGCAAAAAAATATTCCGATCATTTTTTATTTTGACGGAATCCATGAAGATTATCATCAGCCGAGTGATGAAGTCGATAAAATTGAGTTTGATCTGCTGACTGCGCGTACGAAATGCGTCTTTTTTACAGCGTGGGAGATCGTCAATCGCGCGGATCGGATTGCACCTGATTCGAAATAAGGTATTGGCAGAGACGCAGTGAAGCTTCTCTGCCAAAAAACCTATCCCCCCTTACGAATATTTTGTGCTATTGCACAGTGTCATACTGAGCATTTTGCCTGTTCATATCCCCTGTGGTGGTTGTATCCGTATGAACAGAAGCATTCGGTTCTGCCGCATCCACGGGAGCAAGTTCTTCGGATTCGCTGCCCGTACCCCGCTCGCTGGAACGGTCAGGCGCGTCACAGCCGAATGTGAAAAACGAAATGCATGCGACCATCATCAACTTTTTCATAATGAATTATTTTAACATAGCCCACACGTTGTGGGTATCTGACAAAAAGAAGAGGTGCTATTTAAAAATTGCCCCTCTTGCTCATAATTACGGGTTATTCGTGGAAGTTGTGTCCACGCCATCCTGGCCGCGATCCATACCCGGGGTGGCGGTAGTGTCCATTTCCATTTGCGTTGTGTCTGACTCCAGAGCATCATTCGAATAATTGTCTTCTGTTTGTATTTCGGAATCATTCTCGCTGGAGCGATTACTTCCATCGCCGCAACTGAATGCTACTGCTGCCAATAGAATTAATATTACCTTTTTCATTTGTTTCAATTTAAAGTTTCACATAATTTCTTTGCAACCCAGGAACCGGCTTGCGCCATTTCCCGCGTGCAGTTATGCTCAGTTAAATTATTGTGCCCGTGCAAAAAAAATAATTGTATGGTCGCTGCATGAAAAGAGCTTGCGCGTGAGGCGGGAGGCAGCTTCACGGTTGTCGACAAAATAAAAGAAACGGATTTAAAACGTTTTCGAACGCGTCTTACGTACAACGGTCACTATACCAGCGGTACGTTCACATGTCGCTCCGCGTGATAGGAAGACCTTACCAGTGGACCAGATTCCACGTATTTTAATCCACGCTTCAACCCTTCTTCCCGATAAAGCGCAAAAGTTTCGGGATGAATGAATTCGATCACCTCGTGATGATGTTTTGTCGGTTGAAGATATTGTCCCAGGGTGAGGATCAACAAACCGTTCCCGACGAGGTCATCCATCGCCTTGAACACTTCGTCTTTCGTTTCACCCAGTCCCAGCATGATCCCGGATTTCGTTCGCTTACCGGCTTCACGAATTCTGCGTATTTGTTCGAGACTTCTTTCGTAGCGCGCTTGAGGTCTTACACTGCGGTAAAGCCTGTTTACCGTTTCCATATTATGAGAGACAACTTCCTGACCGCCCGCGATCATACGATCCAATGCATCCCAGTTGCCCTTTGTATCAGGAATCAGTGTTTCAATAGTCGTTTCAGGACTTTCCTTTTTGATCTCCACGACAGTCTGGTACCAGATTTCCGCGCCGCGATCTTTCAGTTCATCACGGTTCACAGAAGTGATGACAGCGTGCTTTACCTGCATGAGTTTGATCGCTTCGGCTACGCGGCGAGGCTCATCTACATCGTATTCGGTAGGCCGACCGGTAGCCACCGCACAGAAATTACAGCTTCGCGTGCAAATGTTTCCGAGGATCATGAAAGTTGCCGTACCTGCTCCCCAGCATTCGCCCATGTTGGGGCAATTCCCACTTTCGCAAATGGTGTGAAGTTTATAGTTGTCTACCAGCTTGCGGACCCGGGCGTAATCAGGACCTACCGGGAGCTTTACCCTCAGCCAGTCAGGTTTGCGTTTACGCGGTTCTTCTCGGGAAATGACAGGTAGTTCAATCATTGGATTGGGGAACAGGTTAATCCGAAGTCATATGGAAGAAAAACACCCAATGCTCCAATTTAGTTTTTGTGGTTACGCTTACTTGCCTATGAGCGACCGGTATTGCGCGGCGGACAAAAGACCATCGGATGAGCCCGACAGTTCGATCTTGATCATCCATCCTTCGCCATAGGGATCTTCATTCACTTTTTCAGGACTGCTGTCGAGTAGAGGGTTGATTTCAACTACTTTTCCCGCTACCGGCATGTAGAGGTCTGACACCGTTTTTACAGCCTCGACACTACCGAAAATTTCGTGTTCACCCACTTCCTGGCCAACGGTATTGATGTCGACATATACAATATCGCCCAATTCACTCTGTGCGAAATCCGTAATGCCTACCAAGGCAGTTTTACCGTCAATCTTCACCCATTCGTGATCTTTGGTGTACTTAAGTCCCTCGGGAATGTTCATGATTCATAATTTTGCCCAAAAATAAGGGAAAATCGAGGATAGAGAAAGGGTTCCCGAACTTAATTAGGTCGGTCCGTGGACTGTGGTCTGTGGACCATTACTGCGCGAGGCTAAACCGGACCTGTATCCCGAACCGTGTTGTTGAACGGGGAGGGGAATTCGTAACAAGCGGCTCATTGAGCGTCCGCTCAAAGTATCCCTGCACGGTGAGTTTTTGATTTACAACGTAGCTGATATTGGGGCGTAGCTGGAAGTTGATGTTTCCATTGGTGATGGTGCTGAGATCATCAATCTTTCTCTGGATAGTTTTGTTATCGCTCACTGAAATATTCATCCTGAAGGTAACATCATTCTTCAGAACGATCGTCCTGCCCTGCGATTTGAATGGAAGTTTCATGTTGTTCTTGGTAAAACCAATTTCGCACGAGATATCCTTGCTGTTCAACTCCGTAACCTGGGCATTGGAGATGTTGAGGGCGAGGTCGCGTTTGGTTTTGTACTCGGCACGCGCAGTGAGCCGGCTTTTCGTCCGCACATTAATGCCGATCAGCGGAGCAAACTGTTCCGAGATCAATACCTGGCTGATCACATAAATCGGTACAAAATCGCCGTCGTCATTTTGTCCGCCGAAATAAGTTCTGTTATAGTCTTCGATAGGTCGGTCGATGCTTACCAGGTCCTGCTGTCTGGATTCAAGGGAGTTGGAATAATTCAAGACAGAATAAGAGGATTGGTATGCATGTGAAATGGTGACGGACTGGAATACTTCTTTCAGGAATCCGATCTTGCCCAGACCGGTATAATCCACGCGCCAGTTTGGAAGCGGAGTTCTTGGGAACGGGGAAAGGCTTACGCCGCGGGCGTCGTTACCGCTGTAAGCCGCGAGAAATGCAGGAATCACAACATCCTGCGAAGTGCTGTCGAACTCGGCGCCGTTAAAGGCGCGGAATCTGCTCTTGATGATTTCCAGGTTCTCCTCAAAAGTCTGGAAGACTTCTGATTCTGTTTCGTCGTTACTTTGGTCGAATGAGGTCTTGATGCTGAGGAATGAGATCTTGTAGCTTCCACCGCGGCTCGGGTTGAGGGAATTAAAGTTGTCACCGAGCGAATCATAGCGGAAAATTTCCTGGTATGAGCTCATGCCTTCTTTCTTCACATCGAGCTGGATCTTGAAATCGGCTGATGGCTCAACATTCGCGCGGATATTCAGCATTTCGTTCCGTGTCTGGGTGAAGGGGAGCGTCAGCGCTGACGATTTAGTAAGCCAGTTGTTCTGAGCCGCGCGGTAGCGGATGCCCGGATCCTGCTTTCCGACGATGAATCCCCAGCCGGGGGCCTGCCATTCCTGGTCCATTCCGAAAAACTTCGGTGTCTGGCTGAATCCAGGAAGGATCGTTCCTTCTGTTATTGTATAGGTTCCGTTAACAGACCGCAATGACATCAGCAGGCGCGCGAATCCCTTGAGCAATCCGGGCGTAGTTTTGACAGTGTCCTGTTTCGGAGGCGCTGCGGCACGCACACCTGGCC
>JBARAD010000127.1:0-45547 GCA_049791675.1 Chryseosolibacter sp. | reverse complement strand
AGGTCTCCTTCGATCGATTGCGTCGTGAGTGTAGCGGTCCCTGCCGATTCATCCATTCCAATCTCTTTTTCAATTTTCCGGACGTTCTGGTCGATGAGGGTCGATCGTCTGGGGATATTTATGATCTGCAGAATGTATTCCGTGGAATGCTGAAAGCCATCGGGTATGTTAAAGGTTACCTGCCGTGTTTTAAAATTGTAAGTAAAATCGGTCTCTATATGTTTTGCTGACAGTTTCTCTGTCATTCTTATTTTTTGTATCCATTCCTTGCCTGGAGTGAAAAGGTAGGGTTGTCCTTCCGACAGCTGAATAAAACCCTCATGATATTCTTTCGGATGAAAATTCATCTGATGGCTCAGGGGGTAGGAGACCGCCACATTATTTTCCGGGATATAATCAGGGGCTGCATCCGTTTCAAAATTCGATTCGGCAATTTCCACTACAGTCTTTCCTTCGGATTTAACTTTGGTCCAGAGACCATTTTTTCTTTCCTCGAACGAAATCCTGGCGCGGCTTCGGAGCTTCTTCTTTCCCGGAAGTACATCGCTCGCGTCGAAGATGACGACATCCTTTTCCTGATTCCAGTCGGGTGTTCCTGTTATCGGGCGGCTGCCTTCGAGCAGCACAAATTCGTCGAGCACTGCCCGGAAAAAATGGATCTTATTTTCCATGTCTGTGATCTCGAATATTTCCCCCACAGGAATATTGAAAGCCACCTGAGGAGCATTGAATACACTGACATTCGTTGCGCCATTGGCCGGCGTAATGCCCGCGATCATACGCACGTCGTCGAGCAGAAACTCTTCACGTATCGGCGTGCATTCCTTTCCTATGGTAACTTCAAACCTGCATTTTCCTTTTACCAGCCCTCCCAGTATTTTATAGTAGCCGCCCACGGTCCCCTTCATCCAGAAGGGGTTTGGACCTTTTGCCTGAAGAATGGCTGCTGCCCCGATACTGAGTATGTCATAGGTTCCTTTATAAAACTTCAGGTTCACCTTTATCCCTATTTTACCCATGACGAACGCATAGGCCTGCCCGTTGGCATACCATCCGTTAATTCCCAACGGTCCCGGGGATCCTGCACAATGGTATTCGTTTCCATAGTCCTTCAGCATGAAATCCAGTCCGGTACCCGCGCTGAAACGTCCGTAGAACATCAGGAATCTCAAGTCACCCGTATCGACGAGAAAGTGTAATCCGAAGGCGATGCCCATCCCTGATTCGAGGGCATTCATGTCACGCATATAATCCAGGTCTATGTTGCCCAGTATTTCAGACACCTGGGGAGGTGGCGGTGGGCTGGCCGGCAGATTCTTGCCGAGCATGAAGTAACTTTTGGATTTGAAGATCCGCGCTACCTCAAGACCCAGCGGTTGATCGGGTGTTCCGATATGGATATACCAGTCATTCTTTTCAAAATGAAGGACGGCCCAGCCCGCCTTGTTGCCCTCGCTCACCCCGCGAACAATTCCCCCGGCTACGTTGACATAGATCTCCAGATTCCCGTGAAAGATATCGTTCACATTATCAAAGTGAAGTTTTATGCTGCCGTACACCTGACCCCGCTTGAGGCTGCCGAGCTTTTCGGTGAGTTTGCCCGCTACGGCGGAGGCGGCAAGTTGCCTGATCTGTTCTCCTCCGAGGGAGGCTGCGCTCATAAAGTTGGCATTGCCCGAGAAGGTGACACTGTTGATCCCTCCATGCCGGTTTATGCTGACTTCCAGGGCCACGTCGCCTTTCATCGCTTCAGGACGCGGTGTTCCTATCAGCACGATCGCCCGGATGCCCACGGTGCTTTCATCGGGCACGTACGTGATGCCTGAGGGCGATTTCCCCAACGTAGTAGATACTGGCTGGTCGCTCTGCTTCATTTTCGAATAGTACCCGCCACCAAAGCCAAAAGCCGATAGTACTCCCGGTACTACAGGGATACCGCTTTTTAATTCCACGAGCGCGTCAGCGTACCAGTAACGGAAGCTTTCCGTCTTGCCGAACAGCGCTTCGGCCTGAACGTTGATAGTCTGGATCTTGCCTTTTAATGATCCCTTAAATCCATCGCCATAGGTTTCGTCCTCATCAAAGAACCGGACCTGGCCGGCGAGTTCAATGACCCGGGGTTTTTTGATGTTGATCTTGATATCGGTCAGCTCGATCTTGTCAAACTGCCAGTGATAACGGTCAATTCCTACGACTTTGCCATCCGCATCGCGGATGATCTTTTCTTCCTGCACTCCCCAGACAATAAGCCCGCCCTTGCCG
Source organism: Chryseosolibacter sp. (assembly GCA_049791675.1). Lineage (GTDB taxonomy): Bacteria > Bacteroidota > Bacteroidia > Cytophagales > Cyclobacteriaceae > Chryseosolibacter. The sequence goes on along the minus strand of JBARAD010000127.1, from coordinate 43,285 downwards.
CCAAAGGATTCGTCTTCAGGTTTCCCGCTGATGTTGACAATGAGGTCAAAAGCGATTCCAACACGCTGGTCATCACTTTTCAGGGTGATGTTGTCAAACACCACGGGGTATTTGGAAATGGAAGAGCTTTCCCCCTCGCGGCCGAAACCGAAGGTGCCCGGCTGAAAATGCGGCGCCTCGCTGTTGATGACCATGTTCTCAAAGCGTATGCTGTTAAAGCGTGCTTTAGGACCTTTTGAAAGGAAGTTGATGGAGAGTTCGCCGCTGAGGTGTGCTGAAGGATAAAATCTGTTTTCCTTTGTCCTGACGATCACGCGCGATCCCTGCATGAGTTTCATGTCGGCAGCCCACAGGTCGAGTCGCAGGGCGTCCTCCACCCGTACAGAGAAGATGTAGTCTCCCTCCGCTCCGCGCTGTGCGATGTACTGAAACTGCGTAGGCTGTCCCTCGTTGTTTTTGACCAGCGGTATCGACAGTTTTCCCTCAATACCGAAACCGGATACCTGGTTGGCAATGATTTCGACGGAGAGTTTTTCCAGGGTGTAGGTCCAGCCATTCATGTCTCCTTCGCGGATGACATTCTCCACATACATCTTTCCGGTGATGCCCCTGTCGTCGAGCAAAATGGTTTGCGCGCCGACGGCCACCCGTCCGGTGGAATTTCTTTTTGCAAATGCGGGTGGGAGTCTGACTTCCAGGTTCTCCATGTATATCCCCTGCCATAGATCATCGAGGCCCGCCTCAAGCAGGGCCGATGAATATCCTTCGGGGAAAACGATCTCCGGTGGATTGGAGAGATCACTCCAGTCCAGATAGGCTTTCGTAACATGAAACCCGAAACCCTTCAGGCCATTTACCTGAAACGGGGGCAGGGATATCCCCACAATCATATCGTGAAGACTTTGTGTATAGGTAGTGAAGGCCACCTTGAGTCTCTCATGCCTGACGTCGCCGTTTTCATCTTCCGGAAGAAGAAGGTCAGTGGAGAATTCAAGCTCCGCGTCCAGGTTGATGCCAAGAAATCCGCTGCAGTCAAATTCGACGTACGACCTGTCCGTGCCTTTGATCGTTATGAGCGTGGTGGTGTTGAGTTTGATGAGGTGGTCACCCAATAAGAAAACCCTTGCATTCCCTGAAACCCCTCCCGCAGCGGAAAGGGGCACTACTCCATGGAAGGCAATGCGCGAGCCCGTCTGTGGAAGGGCCAGGGACACATACACATCCATCAGCGCGCCTTCTTTGTTGAACTCAATGCGGTCAATGAGGATGCTGTAATCGGCAGCGCCACCCGATTTTACAATACCTACGGGCAGTTCAATTTCAGAGAGGGCATCGAGTGATTCGAGAAAACGCTGACCACCCAGCACTTTCTCCAACAGCGCGTGGGCATGCGCTCTTTTATTGAGGATAGTGTCTGCAGCTGCAGATTCATTGATAACGATGGGATCATGCTCACGTGGGTGGATGTCATCGACAGACAGACCTTCGAAATTCCTGTAAAGGCCTGCGGAGGTAGTATTCGCATGATGATCAACAACGAAAATCGTTGAGTCGCCGGAGGCATGGGATCTCAGCGGACATGCGATCGCGCAAAGCATGCCAAGAAGCAGGCTTCTAAAGGAGGGTCTTTTCATGTCGAGGGTCTTTCTTTCCTGGTTATTCTTAATATCGGTCGTTCATTATCGTATATGTGCTATGGGCGATGAACCATTGTCTTACCCTCGCCAGGGCCGCAGGGTAATCATCTGTCTCAAGATCTCCGGTTTCGTTAAGCTGCAGGGGAAACCCGTCAATAATGGGAGCCAGTTGCTCCATGATCCGGTATCCGCAGGGAATGGAGGATTCTCTTTCAGTATCTGCTGATAAGCAGTTATTTCGATCGCTTTGAAGCGCTTCAACCATATAGGCTATCGCTCCCCGCTGTCTGGTATAAACGAGATCGGGGAAAACACTGTAAATAAGGTCGTCATTGATCGGCTGCCTTTTGACACGTTGCATGACGTCATTAGTGGCGACTGCATCGCCCATGCGGGCAAGGCTCAAGAGTGCCGCCCACCGGAGTTGGGCAGCGTTCCCGGGTTGTGCCCATGGGCGGATGTCCGGAACAAGGTCTGACAGTTGCAGAAACCCCGCTATCTTTATCAAAACATCCAAAGGGGCAACTTCTGACTTAATATATTTCCGCAAACTATCCTTCGCGAAAACGGTAAATTCTTTTTTATCGAAGTGCTTCAGAAAATCGTGGGCGGCTGATCGGACTGCCCATTCCCGCGCGTTACACGCAAACATCAACAGGTTAATACCTTCTGTGCGCAAAGACGGGTCCGTTGCGTTTGATATGACGGCGAACATTGCTTCGTACGCTTTCAGTTTTACAGCGTCGGCTGAATCCTTCAGGAAGGGACGCAGCATTTCGAATGTTTGTTTTTCGTGCTTTGAAAACGCGGCAGGAAGCGGTGAATAACTTCCCTGCCGGATGGCGCTGAAATATTTTTGCGTTTCTTCTTCCGGATCCTGAGCATCTGAAGAAATAGTGACCATGAGAAAAACTATCAATATGCCCGCAGGGACTGCTGTCCTTTGGGAAAACCGGATCAGGTGATCGCGGATCTTATTCCGGGAATGCTTCGTATTATGAAACCATCCTGAGAAGGGGAAAAAGCGTTTTTCCCCTTCGTGTGGTGAACGGGGAGAGGCCGGGAATTGTACGTTGCCGCATAGGCATACCGGTGCCAGGCCTTGGCGAGAGGGTCTTCGCATATAAAAAGGCTTTGATTAACTCAGATAAATATCGAAAGGGAATTTTGAAGGATCAAATATGGGCGATTGTTTTTTTGTCCGGTTTTCCTGATTATCGTTCATAACCGTGCTGACACAATGTATTTCGCAGGTCATTCATTATACGGCGCGCACTGGCGTGAGCTGAGGCAGGCGGTTTTGTTAATCCGGATTTTTTGATTTTATGAGGTTTTCTCTTGAAAGAACGTAGTGATCCTCGAATTGAACGATCACGACTCCATTGGCTCCCCTTTCGCCATAAAGTTTTTTTGCCTGTTCGCTGTTCAGGACTGTTACAAACCTGACAAACCTTTTGTCAATGGCTTTGACGTCGAATATTTCGTTTTTCTTTGGGTCAATTTCCATTGTTCTGTAATCAGATTTCAAAATGAAAAGAGCGGAGTACATGGGAACGCGTTTGAAATCTTTTTTGACCGATGCATCTCCCTGTCCGAAAGAAAGGTGTGAAGCGGTTGCAAAAATTATGGAAGCGATCAGTGTTACACTTTTCATCGCGATACTTTAAGGCCGGCGCCGGTTTCCCTGTTCGGTAATTCAAAATACTGGAAAAAAGAATTTAATCCAAATGGAATCAAGGCGGCGCTGTGTACCCGAGCGGCGGTTCCCAAGGCGTCAGAATTGAAGATTCTGATGAAGTAGGGAGGAAGGTTATGGTGCCTTTCATTATTCCTGGTCGAAGCGGGATTCGGTGGTAAAGCCCATCATGATCACAAAGGCGCCAGGTCAGCGTTGTGAGCAACGCAATTTGGGAATCAGTTTCCTCCTGGCATGTGCACGTGTTTCTGCGATCGTGCGGACCTCCTGGTGTGTGTGGCGTTGTGTCACTGTGTGTGTCGTGATTCTTTATCCGCCCGGAAATGAATTTTTCCACTGCACATAATGTGCTTGCAATAATTGCTCCAACCCGGTATCTTGAATACAATTCTGTTTGATGTAGTTGATCTCTAAACCAAACCTACAGCCTATGGCACCCTTGAAAAAAATAAGCCGGCGAAAATTCGTCAGCGCTGCGGCGGTCGCATCCCTCGGTTTTACCATCGTCCCCAGACATGTTCTCGGCGGAAAGAAATTCATTCCACCCAGTGACAAACTCACCATTGGTTACATCGGTTGTGGTACACAGGGTCTCAGCGAAATGGCCGACCTGCTCCCCAATGAGAAAGTCAGGATTGTCGCGGTTTGCGATCCGAATAAAAAGAGTGCCGATTATATATACTGGTCCCAACACGGGTTGCGCAATAAGATCCGCAATACCCTCGGCGATCCCACGTGGGGGGAGGGCGTTGAAGGTATTCTCGGAGGGCGGGATGTCGGCCAGGAGTTCGTGGAGAAGTATTATGCAAAAAGCAAGGACTCGGGAAAATATAACGGATGTCCGTCGTATGTCGACTTCCGGGAGCTGCTCGAAAAGGAAAAGGACCTCGATGCCCTGAAGATCATGACGCCGGATCACCTTCACGCAACCATCTCGATTGCCGGGATGAAGAAGGGCAAGCACGTTGTCATCCATAAGCCGATCGCCAACCGCATGTATGAAAGCAGGCTCAGCATCGACACCGCCCGCCAGACAGGTGTCAGTACCCACCTTCTTGCCTGGAGCAAACGTCCGGGCAACGACCTCGTCAGGAAATGGATTGCGGACGGCGCGATCGGAACATTGAAAGAAATTCACAACTGGTCGTACAGGCCTGTGTGGCCGCAATGGACGTCCATGCCGAAAGAAACGCCTCCTGTACCCAAAGATTTTAACTGGGACCTCTGGCTGGGACCGGTACCCGACAGACCCTATCATCCCAATTATACCCACTGCGTGTTCCGCGGATGGTACGATTTCGGCGGTGGCAGCATTGCGGACATGGGGCACTACAGCCTGTGGCCCATGTTCCTTACCCTGGGCATTGACACCCCGCCACTGAGCGCGGAAGCCTACGGTACCACTACCCGCACCGTTATCAACGGCGTCAGCACCAACGTGGTGAATGACGTGGCATTCCCGTATTCGTGTATTGTACGCTTCAAATTTCCGAAGCAGCAAACCCTTCCGGCATTTGACCTTTTCTGGTACGACGGCGGGATGAAACCCCACACACCGGAGGAACTCGAGGTCGACGGAAAGGATATGCCGGAGGAAGGAATGATGTTCGTTGGCGACAAAGGCAAGATCCTCGGTGGATTTCGAAATGAAGATCCTGTCCTTCTCCCTGAAAGCAGAATGAAGACCTATCTGGCAGGTAAGTCCATCCCCAAAGAGGAATCACAACGCGGCGATGATTTCTGGATCGATGCCTTTCGCGAAAAGAAACAATCTCCGGGAAGTTTTCTCCTCGCGGGCGCCGTATCCGAAACGATCAATCTCGGGGCGATTGCATTGCGAACAAGGAAGAAACTTCTCTACGATGCCGCTAAAATGGAGATCACCAATGTGCCGGAAGCAAATAAGTTTTTGAAAAGGGAATATCGCAAAGGTTGGGAATTGTAAGTCATTTCCTGCTGTCATAATCAATAACCAATAACCAATAACTAAAATAGAATGAGTAAACTGAACCGCAGAAATTTTTTAGCGCGCACAGCTGCCTTGGGTGCAACCGGGCTTCTTGCCCCGGTTGGACTGAAGGCTGCTGAAAAGATCACCCCCAGACCCACCCCCCGTATGATTAAAGACGATATATCCCTTGCACAATGGGCGCTGGTCGAAGAGGTCAGGGCCGGAAAATGGAAGACGACAGAATTCGCGAAAATAGCAAAAGAGGATTTTGGTATCTCCGGAATTGAGTATGTCAACACTTTGATGGAAGTCCCCACTGAAGGTTATCTCAGGAAATTGAAGAAGAGCGCCGAAGACCACGGTGTTACCAATGTACTGATCATGGTAGATGACGAAGGCGATGGCTGCGCTCACACCAAAGAGGGCAGGAGGCAGTTTGATGTTAACCACCGCAAGTGGATTGATGCGGCGCAGTACCTGGGCTGTCATGCCATCCGCACCAATTGTCGCGGAAGCCAGGTGGCGCAAAAGGTAAGCAAGGAAGAGTCGCTGAAGTGGGCCGCGGAATCCTATAACATGCTCCTGGAATACGCTGTGCCTGCAAAGATCCAGGTGGTCATCGAAAATCACGGAGGCCTCTCAAACGACCCTGACTGGATGGTTGCGCTCATGGAAGCGGTGGATAATCTTTATTTCGGGACGTATCCGGACTGGCGCGCTCCATCCAAGGAATTCGATAATCTTCAGTACTTACAGAAAACACTTCCTTATGCAAAGGGAATGTCATACCGCAATCAACCCACCGAAGAATTGAGCGCAAAGATGATCAAGCTCAGCAAAGAAGCCGGCTACCGCGGATGGTATGGTATCGAATCTTCGGGTAGGGACGAGATAAAAAAAGGAAAAGAGATCCTGACGAAATACCTCTTCAATACCTGACCGGCATCACCCGTTAACATCACGACAGGGACACGATGGTGTCCCTGTTTTTTTTATGTGCAGCGATCGGCATCTATCCGTGAACAGTTCCGGTGTTTGCATCAGCATCGTTAAACGTGCAATGCTTTTCGGTACGCAAAAAGCTCCCCCATATACGTGATTGGATTTCGCCTTTGTATGTTTTTGATGCTATCTTGAACCAGGTTTGGCTAATCATAAACTTATAACTTCATGAGGCTTCGGAATCTTATTGCAGCAGTTTTCATTACAGTGTTGATCGCTGGCGTCCTTGCGGGATGTCATTCAACGAAACAGGCTGAAGAAAAAAATATGGAAAAACCACAGGTCGACCTGGTGGCGAAAGATTTTATTTTTGGCGACGACCGGCCCTTCGCCCAATGTCATGCGTCTACCGTGTTACGAACCGACGATGGGCAATTCCTTGTAGCCTGGTTTGGAGGTACGCATGAAAAACATGATGATGTGGGGATATGGCTTTCGAAAGGCGCGCCCGGAAAGTGGGCACCGCCAGTAGAGATCGCCAAGATCCGGGAAGATGCCCACTGGAATCCTGTGCTGTTTAAAGATCCTTCCGGAACCATAACCTTATTTTTTAAAGTGGGAAAAGAAATTGACTTCTGGGAAACGTGGTACAAAGTTTCAAACGACAACGGACAGACCTGGTCCGAAGCAAAGGAACTTGTCGCCGGAGACAAGGGTGGAAGAGGGCCGGTCCGCAATAAGCCGATCGTTGTGTCGGACGGCTCCTGGCTCGCACCCGCTTCAAATGAGCTGGAGGGAGTGTGGAACGCCTTTATCGACCGCACTGAAGATGGCGGCAAGACCTGGATGGAAACAGATTTCCTGAAACTCAACCGCGATTCGATCACCGGCGAAGGCGTGATACAGCCTGCTCTTTGGGAATCGGCGCCGGGCAAGGTGCACATGTTGCTGCGAAGTTCTGCCGGCATCATCTGCCGCAGTGATTCTGACGATTATGGCAAGACCTGGTCGCCTGTATACAAGACGAGTCTTCCCAATCCAAATAGCGGTATCGACGTGACGAAACTCGGTGACAACACCCTCGTGTTGATATTCAATCCTGACGACAAGAACTGGGGATCGCGCAGCCCCATCTCCCTCGCTGTCTCCAGGGATAATGGCGTCACGTGGGATCCCATGATCGAACTCGAAAAGGGCGGTGAAGAAGACGAATTCTCGTATCCCTCCGTAATCTCCTTTGGTGATACAGTGGCGGTTACGTATACCTGGAACAGGCAACGCATCGCTTTCTGGACGGGGGTAGTGAATTGATCTTTTTGATTGTTACCGGAGGCAGTGACGACCGGTTGGTTTCAAATTCATTTACATTGCGCCGCAGTCAGGAGCCATTCGGAAGCGAGCCATCAGTTATTTTGTTCCGGCATGGTCCACAGTCAATTCTTATGTTTATTTTGAGTGGAAAAAATTTCCCTTCTGAACATCGAGCGCTATTATGGAAGAAATATTTGAATGGGACCGGGTTTTGACCAACGATCTGCCCATGACATTTTTGCTTGAAGTACTTTTTCGCACCACTGTCATGTTCATCGTTGTGCTGGCGGCGCTGCGTTTTACCGGTAAAAGGGGTGTCAAGCAATTATCTATTTTTGAGATCGTCCTCATCATCGCGCTGGGGTCGGCCGCAGGAGATCCCATGTTTTACGAGGATGTCGGCCTCCTGCCTGCCATTGTCGTATTTATCGCGGTCATTTCCCTGTACAGATTTGTTACATGGCTTACCGGGAAAAGCAAGTGGTTCGAAGAACTGCTGGAAGGTAAGACGGAGATGCTGATCGATAACGGCTTTTTCTCTCACATCAAATTTCAACAAGAAGCGATCGCACAGGATGAGTTTTTTTCGGAATTGCGTTTGCAGTCCGTGGAGCATTTGGGGCAGATCAAATATGCATTTCTCGAACCTTCGGGTAACATCAGTCTGTATTTTTTTCCGGATGAAGAGGTAAAGCCTGGCCTGCCGCTCCTTCCCGCGCTTTTCAATCTCAAAAGCAAGACGATAGGGGAGGAAGGATTGTACGCGTGCGCTAACTGTGGATATACACAAAAGCTGGGCCCCGGCACTGCAATATGCCCGGTGTGTAAGGAGGAAGAGTGGGTGCTGGCGATCAGTACACTTCGGGTAAGGTGATGCAAGACAAAAGAAGTGCTGGCAATGTCAGCGTCTATAATTGCTTTCGGAGTTGGGTCCACTGTGCCACGTCTTTTTCATCGTGCGTAATCAGGACGAGGGTAATGTTTTCGTCGAGATAATGACCCAGATATTTCGTGACCCGTTCGTGATTATGCGGGTCGAGAAATTGAAACGGTTCATCCAGCAGCAACAACGCTTTGTCGTCGAGGAACATATTCATCAATAGCATGAGTTGAAGTTGTCCGGAGGACAGCAGCCTGACGGGGTGATCGATAAAGCTTTCAGCCTGAAAGAAATCGATCAATTTGTGCAGTCGGCCAGGATTTTTGTGCCCCTGCATCCGTATATATTCCCGCGCTGAAAAAAGGATCGACCCCGGCCTCAGGAAATGCATATGTTCCGGGCCGTAATAGTTGATCCTTTTCTTAATATCCCATATCGACTCTCCGCTACCGCGCCGTTTTCCGAACAGGAAGACTTGCTGGCTGTAAGCCATGGGATGATCTGCATAGATCAGGCTGAACAAAGTCGTCTTCCCGGAGCCATTTCTTCCTGTAAGTGCCCATCGTTCACCACGGTTGATCCGCCAGTCGAGATTGGAGATGATCTTATTCCCATTGTATTCGATGGTCAGGTTCTTCATTTCCACCACCGCTTCTTTTTGTGTCGACACAGGTACGCCGCTGCCATTTTTTTCAAGGGGCTTGTGTACGGTTGTATCCTGGTGGATCTCTTCTTCTTTAAGGATCTTGCATCCATCGAGCACGAGCCGGCGGTTGATCACTTTCGGCAGCGCAGGGCCATGGTCCGCGATGATGATCTGAATCCCGAATTTTGCCGCGAGCGCGTCGATGAAGGCGCTCAGGTCCTGGCGGCTTTGGGCGTCGAGTCCGTCGAAGGGATAATCCAGCAGGAGAAACTCCGGTATGTTCCTGACGAGTTGCCGCAGAATCACTACTTTTTTTAACTGACCGTTTGAGAGGCGGATGAGTTGAAGATCCAGGAGGTTGTTGATGTTGAAGCTCTCAGAGAATCCGAATGTCTTTACTTTTTCGAGGTCGTCGCCAAAGACATCCTTTACTGTGGGAATCGCGGTATCATCCATGGTGTAGTAGCGCTGCTGATAGAACAGATCCCCGAAACCACTCAGGAAAGCCTGCACCCATTGGTTCGGAATAAAATGAATTCTATCAAGGCGCTGCCGGTAGAGGGTATCCCAATCGTTGCCCTGAATGAAGCTGTGTCGGATGTGCCCTGAAACGGGATGAAGGGTGCCGGCAAGCAATTGCAGAAGCGTCGTCTTCCCGGAGCCGTTATTGCCCTGAATCACCCAATGTTCTCCTTCCTTGATGGTGAAACTGAAATTTTCGAACAGCTTTCTTCCCTTTTTTAAAACGGTGACATCTTTCAGTTCGATCATTTTGCCGGATTCATGCGCCCATTCATATGATGCTGTAATCGATCTTATGAATGCTATCGACAATTTTAAGAAAAATATCCTTGCTGTAGTTTTTGGGCAATAACAATTACATGGAGGGGCGCCGGCTAACTTTGCCGGATTTCCAATTCCGGATAACCGGACAAGGGATCGAATACTCTGTGAAATTCCAAACGGGGGAGCGCTGCAATGGCGATTTCCGCAGTGGTGTATATGAGGTTCCTATCGAGCAGATGACCGCCTGTAGTTACGCCGTGCTCATCCGAAACACAAATGTGCAGGTGAACGGAATCGTGGGAGAGGGTTCCGGTCAGGGAGACGATCTCGAAGTATCCTTCCTTTAATTTTCCCTCTTTCTGATTTGCAAAGCGAAGATGGTATTGCCGGAGACTACCCACACACGTCTGGATGAGTCCTGCCTTGATCTGATGCTTTGCCGAAAATTCCTGAAGCGTTCGTTTCAGGTCCTCATGAGGTTTTAATCTGATGACATAGATGTTGGCGGGTGAATGCGGAGGGCCCGGGTGTGATGGTGTCATGGCAGTCGATGGTGCTTTAAGGTGCTGTTGTCGTCAGTAGTGCCAATGTAATGAGACTCACGGCCAACGCAATGCCGAAGCTCAGCAATGTGCCGATGAGGACATACTCCGTTAATTTGCGGTCGTGGGATTCTTTCAGGTTTCCAAACCGGAACACCGACTTGGCCGCCAGCAGGAATCCTACAGCTTCCCAGTGTTGGTTCAGGATAAAGGTCAGCACGAGGAGTCGTTCGAGAAATCCAATGATCTTTCCTGCATCGGGAAGGGATGATGTAACGGTGTACAGCGTGTCGGGGGTCCATTGTGAAATAAATGTCTTGATGATCACCGAGGTAGGGTTTGTCAGAAAGACGGCGGCGGTGGCGATGATCAGCACGTGTGCCAGGGGAAAATTGTCGCCGGAGAGGGCCGGCTGTTCCCACGTGTACCAGATCATGATGATCACGAAAAGATGGAGCAGCTGATCCGTAATAAACCAGAATATCTTCGTGCGGGGCTTTTCAAGGTTGACTTTGAGAAGATCAATAAAATAATGCGTGACGAGGATCACGAGCACGGGTAGCCAGAAGGAAAGATCCCATACCAGGAGGAAGGTGAGCGCCGCATGCACGAGCACGTGGAAATAGAGTTTGGCCGAACGGTGTTTCTTCAGTTGCTTGTCCGTTACCCAACGGTCCGGCTGGAGGAGGAAGTCACCCGCCAGGTGTGCAAGCAACAATTTCATCAGGAGGATCATGTCAGGAAATTAATGTATTGATCTTTTCGCGGTACAAGGCCTCAAGGGCCATGATCACCTCGTAATGTGAGCGGTTCTGTCGCTCGCTCACCGAGGGCTGGGTAACGCCGAGCTTTTTCGCAAGGTCTTTTTGCGTCAGGTCGCTGTTCGTCATCATCATGAGAATGAGTTCTGCCGAGTTGATGGTCCAACTATCCATTGGAATGGAGGCGAGACGGAAGCAGACATTCATTTCTTTATCAAAGTCCGGCCACCGGGTTTTGATGGCGAGGTTTTGCTTTTGCTTTTTGAGTGTTTCCAGCTTTTCTCCGGAGTAGATAAAAGCTTCACCGCCTGATTCGGCTATTTTCCGGCTCGTATATTTTTTTTCCCCGATGCCGATCGCCATCCGCACATCCAGGCTTCTGATGGTCTTGATGGCGGCTTTGATGCGGATTGCGGCGAGCAGTGCCCTGGCAGGATCTTTGATTTCTACCTGAAAGCTGTCGCCGCGGTAGATCTCCCATGTGCGCGGAGTAGGGCCCTCTGCAGACAGCGCTTTCTTCAGCTTGGGCAGCCACAGGGGCGATGCTGTCTTCCGCGATTGAATAATGTCTCCTGTAATGACACCCGTTAACGACTGGTTTTTTGTGGCCATAATGTGCCTGATGGCTGATCTTCTTGGATACCCAATATAGGTATTTTAGCCTATAAATCAAAAAATAAGCTAAAAAGTTTATAATTAGTAATATAAACTATTTTCCCGATATAGAGAGTCGGGGCAAAAAGGACGGAGGATTTAGTTTTTTGTTGTCTTAATCAGCCATTTTGCGTGCAGGGTTTTCCATTCACCGGTGGTGTTTTCAGGCGCATATTGCAACGTGCGGATATCTTTCACTTCCAGAATTTTCATCGCCAGGCTGTAGGACGTTTCGGAGATGAGTACAATGTTGGTTTGCTGATCCGCAAAGCCGCGGATGAAACGAACCATTACGTCGCCGTCTTTGTGGGTTATTTTAAGGGGAAGTTTTGAACCGACCTGTTTTGACAGGACTTCTTTCATCTGCTGAAGCGATACGATATGTTCCATAGTATCGGGCAGTGTCGCAGAACTCGTGCCCGGATCCCAAACCTCGTTTTCACCCTTTTTTTGCGTTATAATAACCCTTACCCATTCCCAAATTTGGACGAGTTTCCACTTTCTTACTGTCTTTCCCATTAATCTGCCCCGTACGGTCATTCTAAAAAATGCTCAAACATACGTGATCTCCGGGCACATGGTGAGCCAGGCTGCGTTTTTAATGTTCCAGAGATGATGGGCCACGGAACAACAGACCACAGACCACGGTCCACGGACCACGGCTTATCAATCAAGAACGTCGATAAGCATATCAGCAATGACTTCATAACCCGCATCGGAGGGATGAAGTCCGTCATAGGTCATTTGTGTGGCCTCAGGCGGATAGGGGTATTCGTCCGTTTCCGGGTTGAAAGGTACATCGATGAAATCCGGATAATGAAAATCTTTATATTCACCCGTATTGGGATCTTTCAATCGTTTGAACCTGACGAGATTTTCGTGGTTCATTCCGCTTTGATGGTACAGGTCAACGACCGCGAGGCGTTCGTGCTCCGCGATCTTCACAATTGCATCCGCGAAGGCGCTGAGCGATTGTCCGTTTTTCTCCTTGAAAGAGCCGAAGGCGTTGTTCTTCATATCGGCGATGTATACAAAATCAACCCGCTGCATGGGCGTAATGAGGATGATCGAAGCCTCCGGATTAAGTTGGCGGAGTTTATCAATGATGATGCGGAATGAACCATACAGCGTTTTGTGGCCCGTAGCGTTGATGTAATCGTCAAGCGCGCCGATGGGGCTGCCGCGCCACCAGTCATTCGTCCCGAGAAAGACGCTATATACCTCTGCCTCGGGAAGGTCAAGGTTGTCGATTTCCCGGGCGATGTCGGTTGCCGTCCAGCCGTTGTATCCCTTGTTGATATAAGCAATGTGCGGCAAGGCTTCCGTTACGCGGGTCATATATCCTTTTGTAATACGGTTGCCCGTCTCATCCTGGTGATCGTTCAGGTACGTGATGGAATCGCCCAGGGCGACCCATTTTTTGTCATCCGGCGTACATCCGGAAAAATGCAGAAACAAAATGAGGGATAGAAAAAGTCTGGTCATTGTGGCGTATTTCCGGTGAAGATCTATCCAATCCGGTGAAAAGTCAATGTGTTGGAGGCTGTATCCTGAACTTCATTCTTTTCGGCATTATCCTTGAAAAACGAAGACAGGGTAGCTGCACACCGCGCTGATGTTTTTGATGATGCTTTTGTGGAAGAGATTTTCTATCACGTTCCGGTGTGTTGAGCAGAGGGCGAGCGCATCGGGCTGGTGTTTCAGGATATAATCGTTGATGCTCCTGGCCACTTCCGTTGACCGGATCGTATCAAAGTTGATTGCGGGGCTGCCGTCCAGCCTGGTCTTTAAGATGAATTGCAGCTCCCGCAGTTCTTCTTCCGCTTCCTTGCTGTAGGCTTCCTCCATCACCTGCAGGATCGTCAGCTCACAGTTTATAGATTTTGCAAACTCCAGCAGCGGCTCGATGGGCAGCTTCCGTTCCCGGAGGTAATTGAAGGCATAGACCATTTTTTTAATGTCGCTGTACAACGCGCCTTCCGGGACCAATAAGACCGGTGTTTTCGTTTTGGCGAGGGCATGGTAGGTATTGGTTCCGAGAAAAAACTGATACAGGTCATCTGGTCCGTTTGATCCCATCACCAGGAGATCATAGGGCGCGGATTTTTCGCTGATCACCGTACTCAGTTTGTTGTACGTTGGCTCCACGATTGCGGAGCAGGCAATCCTGAAGACATTGCTCACCTCCTTGCACTGGGCTTGAAGGCGTTCGGCTGTTGCCTTCAGCGTAAATTCCTTGCCTGTGATGAACTCCACAGGTGTAAAATCGAACATCGATTGAACGTTCAGGAGCGTGAGGTCACAGTTGGTCACCTGTGCGAGTTTGGCTGCGTAAGTAATCGCATTGTAGCTGGTGGCTGAAAAATCTGTCGGGCACAATATTTTTTTCATTGCGGCGGGTTGCTGTTTTTCTTCGTAATTGCTTCGGGTTCTTTCTTCCCCTTCGCGCTCTTTGTACGTTCTTTTTCCATCCTTTTGAAATACCTCCTGAAGAGAAAGTTACTTTTAAGGGCTTCCATATTTTCACTAAAACGGGATGTCCCCTGTTCGAGATTCTCGGCGCTTTGCATGATTGTGTTTCGCAGGACGGTATCCGCCAGCAAGAGACCTGCCGTGCCTTCACCGGCTTTCATATGCTGGATGACCAGCTCCAGATTCTCCATCATGAGCGCTGTGCGTTCACTGGCTGACTGAATTTTCGCCAGGGATTGATCGAGCCGCCCGACCAGGACAGTATCCGTGAATAAGGCGCCTGCCAGCCCATCACCGTCGCCGTAGCTGTGGATGATATCTTTTGCATTTCCCGTCAGTGCTGCCGTATTCGTTCCCGCGATCCTGAAAGCTTTTACGGCGGTGCGCAGATCCTCCGTAATGACGGTATCAGAAATGAGATTCCAAAGACTGTTGCTGGTATTGAGTTTCTGTGTTATTTCATCGAGGTTACGCGTCACGCGTTCAATGGTACTGTTGGTCGTGCTTAGTGTACGCAACATCTCATCTGTTTCTATCGGCTCTCTGGAAATAAGGACTGACCCTTCTTTCACGGGCGGACCCTCTTCTTTACCGGAACTGATGTTTATGAGTTTGTTACCCATCAGTCCATCCGTGCCAATAGACGCCACGGCGTTCTGCTGAATGTATCGCGTCATCTTTTTGTCAATGACCATCACGACCAGAATGGACCCGTCGTCTGCCAGTTCAATGTTCCTGACCGTGCCGACATCAATTCCTTTGAATCGCACATTGTTTCCCGGCATGAGTCCGTTTACTGAGCTCATCGAAGCTTTGATGGTAAACGTCGCGCCAAAAAGATTGCGGTTCTTTCCAATCATATAGAGCGTGAGGATGACGAAGAGCAAACCCGTCAGAACGAAAAGGCCTAGTTTTACATTTTCAGATGCTTTAGTTTTCATAGCTCACTTTATTCAAAAAACTCCCTGATTTTCGGATCCGCGGAGTTTCGCAGTTTGTCATAGGTATCTGCCGCATAGCATTTTCCTTCGATGAGCATCACTACCCTGTTGGAGGTCATATTGATACAGTTCATATCATGCGAGATGATCATGGAGGAAGCGTGATATTTTTTCTGGACTTTCACGATGAGTTGGCTGATCTCGCGTGCGGTAATCGGGTCCAGTCCCGTTGTCGGTTCGTCGTAAAGGATGATTTCAGGTTTCAGGATGAGCGTTCTGGCCAAAGCAATTCTCTTTCGCATTCCTCCCGAAAGTTCAGCGGGCATCATGTTTACCGTATGCTCCAATCCGACATCTTCGAGCGCTTCGAGCACTGCTTTTTCAGCTCCTTTCTCACGCTGTTCTTTTACCCAATGTCTGCGCAGCGGGAATTCCAGGTTCTCTCTCACCGTCATCGAGTCATATAACGCATTACTTTGGAAAAGGAATCCGACCCGCGCGCGCATCGTGTCCAGTTCCTCCTGGCTCAGGGTCGCAATATCGATGCCCAGCACATTTATCCTTCCATGGTCGGGCGCCATCAGGTTGATGATGCACTTGATGAGCACGGATTTCCCTGAACCTGATTTTCCGAGGATAGCCACATTTTCTCCGGCGCTCACATCCAATGAGAAATTTTTGAGTACTTGGTTACTTCCAAAAGACTTGTGGACATTTTTTACTTCGATAACAGGCGCCATGATTCAATCAGGTTAGTCCAAGTAAATCCGTTATCTGAACCGCGATCAGATCGATTATGAAAATGAGAAGTGAAGCGAGCACCACAGCTGAATTCGCCGACCTCCCCACACCCTCAGTTCCTTTGCTGGAGAAATATCCTTTGTAACATCCTATTAGCCCGATGGCGAAACCGAAGAAAAAAGTTTTCGCCAGGGAGGGAACAACATCTCCAAAGCTGAGGGAATCAAATACCTGTGTCCAGTATAGATTCCAGCTTACCGCTCCGCGAATGTTTACGCCGAAATATCCGCCATAAAGGGAGATAGCGTTTGACAGACTCGACAGCACCGGAAGCATGATCGTTGTGGCGGCAACCCTGGTGACGACGAGATACTTGAAAGGGTTGGTTCCGGAGACGTCCATCGCGTCTATCTGTTCGGTCACGCGCATGGATCCCAGCTCGGCCCCCATGCCTGAAGCGATCTTACCCGCGCAGATGAGTCCTGTGATCACAGGTGAAATTTCACGGATCAGCGATACAGCCACCATGGCGGGTAGCATTGATTCCGCACCGAACTCAACCAGGGTGGGACGCGATTGGATGGTCAATACCAAACCCATGATAAAGGCGGTGATCGATACCAGCGGTAATGTCTTGTATCCTACCCAATAGCACTGCCGGATAAACTCCTCGAATTCCTGATTCTTGCGGGTTGACTCCCGGAAAAATCGCCCCGTAAAACGCGCGATCATACCGGTTTCATCGAGGAATTTGGTGCTGGCCTTTAATAGTTGCTTGCCAGGCATAGTAACTTTGGTTGGTTCATACTCAAAGGTATTGTCGACATTCTTTTAAACTCGTGACGACGCTCAATCAAGGGGATGATAATTGTCAGTATTCAGGCCTGTTTCTCGTCAGGAAGACGGAAAATTGAAAAGAAAAGCGGATGTTCAGCGATGCTCGCCGTCGTGACCGTGCTCATTGTGAGTGGTAAATTCAGGCGCGTACTTTGTCAGAGACGCGGGAATGAATCTTTCCTGGCGCGCGCTCCGGCACGTGATCTTTGCCACCGGACGGTAAGAAGATACAAATATTCCAGCAGCAGCCTCAAACTTTTTTGTGGGCCTGGATGACAACAAATGAACCCTCTCCATAACCCGGTTTTGTATTCTGAACAGCCTTGATCTGGTCAGGGGGTGCAAACAGTGTTTGCGCGAATTCAAAATTCCGGAATCCCGCATTCGTCAGATCAAGCAGGATTCTCTCAGCATCAGGAGCAAGGTCTTCCGCAGGATCTTCGATGTATGCTTTACCATCAGGGCTTTTAGAATCAATAAAGGCGACCACCAATACACCGTTGCTTTTTAATGCCCGGTATACCTCATCGTAGATTGCGGACAAATCGAGGATATGGCCTTCGCAATAAGAGATGAATATAAAATCGAGTCCGAGGTTTTCAAAAGGAAGCTGAAGGTAGTGGCTCTGCTTTGCATCGAACCGGGGCGGAAACAAAGACTGAATGGACAGGTTTGGTATGTCCAGTGCCCGGGAGAACAGACCTGCACCGCAGGTTATTTCCCAGCCTTTCCTGTTTTCATAGGGGAGCATCCGCTGAATTGCGCGCACGGCGGACTGGAAGACGGGTAGTTCGTTTCTGAACCAATTGCAATTGACATAGTGCACAATCTTGAACGGATCATCGTCCATAAACTTATTTGGTGAATCAAATCACTTAAGATTTGACACTTTAAACAATGATTGTCGTCATGGTTGCGATCAACGCCAGTCATATGAACTTCAGAGCATGGCGTCCCGGTTATTGTTGATGCATCGCGCATGATAAAAAACATGGGTGTGGATGATCATCGTCACTGAAACTGTACACCATCATCCATACTTTTGGGCCACAAAAGAATATCATATGAAATTTGAAAAGAATCTTGGAACTGCTGATAGGATCGTGCGGATGACCTTCGCAGCGGTTGTCATCCTTCTTTTTTTATTTCACGTCATCAGCGGGCCCATGGCCGCTGCGTTGTTAGCGCTCGCGGTTGTGCTCGTCATCACCGTTTTGTTCAGCTATTGCCCGATATACCGGGCGCTCGGATTCAATAACAGCAATGAATCGTCACCTTGATTGCTATGAAAACGAATGGTGTTTTTAATAAACTCTGGTGGTTTGTGGTTGTAGTTGTCGTATTGACAACGGCGCATCACTTTATTTTGCGGCCGTGGTTCCTGGATTGGGGCGCACCGCAGCATATCAGGTCACTATCGCTGCCCGGTGACCGGTTCACGACCGACAAAGGGCATACGCGTGCTGTACTCATTCAGGCAAGCCCCGGAGAGATCTGGCCGTGGATCGTGCAGTTGGGGCAGGACCGCGGAGGAATGTATAGTTATGCATGGCTTGAAAATCTCGTAAGAGCGGATATTCACAACGTATATCAGCTACAGGAAGCGCTACAGCAACCGAGGATGCAAGGTGATACTGTCTGGCTTGCCAATCCTGAACACTATGGTGGACAGGGATATCAGGTATTGGCAATGGTTATTCCCAGCAAGGCATTTGTTATGGTGGGAGGCAATGATTACAGGAGGATCCTTGATGGCGACAAAGCGCTCGGGTCGTGGGCAATCTATCTGTACCCGGAAAATGAGCACTTCACCTGGCTGATCGCCCGATCAGCAGGAGGGGATTTTCCAGCCGGCAACCGGATCCTCCGGTACTTCACGTATGAGGTGCCTCATTTTATCATGGAAAAGAAAATGCTCAAGACGATGAAGCGTCTTGCTGAGCAATAATGAATATGTAAAAAAAGACAATGAAGGGCGGTTCGTAAGAATCCGGGGGAATTCTGACGGAAAAGATGCCTTTAAGCCTGCTTAACAACCGGTACTGATGGCAAACAAACTCAAAGTACTTACGTTCGGATGGGAATTTCCGCCGCATATTTCAGGAGGGCTGGGCACGGCTTGTTATGGACTGACGAAATCGTTATTAAAACAGGGCACTGAAGTCCTTTTTGTGGTTCCAAGAGCCCGGGGTGATGAGGAGATACCGATGATCAGCGCAAGCGACATTTTTATACCTCGTGACCAGACTCCGGAAGCAATGCTTTCAGAAGAGACTACTTCAGTATATTCCTTGTCCGGTGCCAGAGAAATGAAGGTCCTTACCGTTCTCTCTGAAATTGAGCCTTACTCCGCGCCGCAGATCTCGCTTTCCTCAGACATTGAGGCATGGAACTATGAGATAACAGAGAGGAGCGGTGGCTTCCCTGCAGTTCCGGCGATCCGTTACAGGTTTACCGGTACCTATGGGCCGCATCTGTTGGAAGAGGTACGACGTTACGGGGAAGTCGGGGGGGCCATCGGACTTCAAAATGATTTTGACGTCATCCATGCGCACGACTGGCTTACCTTTCCCGCGGGCGTCGCGGCCAAAAGAGCAAGCTCAAAGCCGCTGGTGATCCATGTGCATTCTACCGAGTACGACAGAGCAGGTAGCCAGAACGTTGACAATCGCGTACTGGAAATTGAGCGGCAGGGCATGGAGGAAGCGGACCTGATTGTTGCCGTGAGTGAGTGGACGAAACAGATCCTCATATCAAAATATGGCGTGAAGCGCGCGAAGATAGCCGTGGTCCATAATGGCGTGATGGCCGGCAAGCGCACCGGTGCGCACACGCAGCCTCTCCGCATCGCCAGAAACATGGTGACGTTTCTCGGTAGAATTACGTATCAGAAGGGGCCACACTATTTTGTCGAAGCTGCGCGCAAAGTGCTGGAGAAATTTCCGGACACCCACTTTGTCGTTGCCGGATCCGGTGATCTGCTGCCCGCGATCGTTGAGCGGGTGGCTGCTTTGAAATTGTCCACGAGATTTCATTTCACCGGATTTCTGCGCAGCGAACAGGTGAATCAGGTCTGGGCCCTGAGTGATGTTTATGTGATGCCGTCTGTATCTGAGCCTTTTGGAATTGCCCCCCTCGAAGCGATTCAGTCGGGTGTTCCCGTCATCGTGTCAAACCAATCGGGCGTTTCAGAGGTCATTCATCATGCGATCAAGGCGGACTTCTGGGACATCGATGCCCTGGCCGGGGCAATTTGCAGTGTCTTGACACACAAAAGTCTCGTTAAGACACTGAGGAAACATAGCAAGGAACAACTAAAAGAGATCAGCTGGGATAACGCCGCCCGGAAACTAATAAAACTATTTCATGAAACCCGTTCAAAAAACAACTGAGAAAAAATACCTGAATTTCTATTTTCAGGTCCACCAGCCGCGCCGTCTGAGACGTATTGGATTTTTTGATATTGGAAGAGACTTGTCCTGGTTCGACGATGAATCCAACCGGGATATTATTCGGAGGGTAGCAAAGAACTGCTATCAACCCTTTAATCTCATGTTATTGGAGCTCATTGGAAAATTTCCCCAGTTGCGTATTACGTTTTCGATTTCAGGTGTCGCACTGGAGCAATTGAAGCGGTATGCGCCTGAAGTGATCGGGAGTTTCAAGATGCTGGTTGCGACCGGATCGGTTGAACTGCTGGGAGAGACCTATTACCATTCACTCGCATCCATTTCAAATGAAGCCGGGTTTATTCAGGAAGTAGAACAACACCGCAAGTCAATGGAGGATACTTTTGGTGTCCGGCCCTCTGTTTTTCGCAATACTGAATTGATTTATTCTGATGCGATCGGGCGCGTCGTTAAAGGAATGGGTTTCGAAGGAATGTACGCCGATGGTGTTGGGAAGCTGCTGCAGCAACGCAGTTCCGGTCATGTTTATGAACATATTGATGGTAACGGATTGAAGCTCTTACTGAGGAATTATTCACTGAGCGATGATATTGCCTTTCGATTTTCAAACCATCAATGGGAAGAATGGCCGCTCACGCCGGAGAAGTTTACGCGGTGGCTATACGCAAACGACGGTCAGCTGATCATCATCGGGTTGGACTATGAGACTTTCGGGGAGCATCAACCGGCATCATCGGGGATATTCCGGTTTATGAAAAAGGTCATGACGGCTGCGGCGGACGGAAAGCGGATACACATGGTAACGGCGTCGGAGGCGTTGCAATGCATGGAATCGAACGGTGTGCTGTCATCGCCAACCCCGGTTTCCTGGGCGGACAAGGAGCGGGATCTTTCTGCATGGCTCGGCAATGATCTTCAGCGGGACGCTTTTGACAGCATGCGGGCGCTCGCGAAGCCGATCCTTGCCCTCGGCGACAAGTCGCTGGTCTGGGCACTGAAGCACCTTGAAACAAGTGATCATTTTTACTATATGTCGACGAAGAAAGGGGATGATGGCGGGATTCATCATTACTTTAGTCCGTACCCGTCTCCCTATGAAGCGTTCATCAACTATATGAATGTTTTGGCTGACCTTGCACTGAGAATAAAGCAAGTGAAGAAAGCGCGTTTGGCCGCGAAAGGAGTGCGGTTCAGGGATGCCGGAACAAAGGAATTGGAAGTTGCCTGAAACTATCTGCTTTCTGGAATGGAAATCCATTTCCGGTAAATTCGTTAACCGATAAAGATATCTTATGCTGATCGCTGTTTCAGGTTTACCCGGTTCCGGAAAGAGTTTCTTTGCGATGAAGCTGGCAGAGCGTTTAGGTGCTGTGTATATCAGCAGTGATCAGACCCGTAAGGCCATGGATGCCATGGGGCGTTACCGGTTCGAAGATAAGCTGAACGTCTATGAAGAAATGGCAAAACGGGCCGGTGAGGGCTTAAGGAAGGGCCAGACCCTGGTCGTTGATGCTACGTTCTACCGCCATGAGATGCGCGACATGTTTAGTACGCTTTGCACCTTATTGCATAAGCCTTTTTTTAATCTGGAGATACAGGCCGACAATGAAACTATCAAGGAGCGCCTGAGCAAGCCGCGGATTGACAGTGAGGCTGATTTCGCCGTGTATCAGCAACTGGTGCGAGAGTACGAAAAACCCGCCGGCAGCCAGCTGGTAATACAGTCGACAAATACGAATATCGAAGCCATGCTGGGGGAAGCGCTGGCGTATATCGGCAACATCAATGACGGAAAGGGAAATTAAAGACCTTGCGGATTCTTCCATTTATCTTGGAAAAACGCTTCATGGCACGCTTGAAGAAACCCATATTTCCTGGATCATCCTCACCACGCGCATTGCTTTCAAAATTAAGAAGCCATTAAAATTATCCTTCCTTGATTTCTCTACCCTTGCGCGCAGAAAACGATATTGCGAGAGGGAATTGTTGTTGAACCGCCGTTTCTCCGGTATTTACCAGAGGGTAGTCCCCGTAAAATTTCATGACGGCGCCTGGAGATTGGGAGGGGGCGCGGGGAAAATTGCAGATTATGCGGTTGTCATGAAGCGCCTGGATTCTTCAAAACGCATGGATCTGTTGTTGCAATCCGGCAAGGTTCGCGCGTCCCAAATTCGTGCACTGGCAAAAAAGATTGCATCGTTTCACCGCAAGACCACGATCATCAGGAGGCCTTTTTCAACAGACTCCTCCGCGGAAGCTTTCAATGATATCCGGGTGATCCTTGAGATCATCGAAAAGGACTTTTCGAAAAAATATGCCGATATCGTCAGGCGATCCGGGGAATGGAGCGATGGTTTTTTGCTGCGCTACAAGAAGCGGTTCCGGGAACGTATCGGCCTTGGCTTTCAACGCGATGTGCACGGTGACCTGCACAGCGGCAACATCTTTCTTTACAGGACTCCTGAAATATTTGATTGCATTGAATTCAATGACCGTTACCGTCAAATCGATGTCCTGAATGAAATTGCATTTTTTTGTATGGACCTGGAAGCTTTTGGCTATCAGAAACTGGCTGCGTTATTTGTCGTCGAGTACAATCGACTGTTCCCGTGTTTTCTGAAGCAAGAAGATCAATACTTGTTTGCATACTTTAAGTGTTACCGGGCGAATGTACGTGCCAAAGTGCATGCTTTGGCTGCCGCGCAGGAAGAGAATCCGTCCCGCTACAGGACCCACGCGGATGCAGTCAGGAAATATCTGCTGTTGATGGAGGGGTATATGAAACATCCGGAGTGGGGATAAATCAGGATGGCGGAATTGTTCCGCCATCTGAAACCCGGGCTGATGTCTAGCCAGGCTTTTTTGCACCCTCTCAGAATAGCACCGTTCCGAATAGCGTTCAGGAGGTTGCGCGTCCGGCCTACTTCACCTGAATGTTTTGGGCTGGCTTGCCTGAGCTTTCTTTTTCTTTAGGAATGGTGACCTTCAGAATACCGTTGTCATATTTCGCTTCGATTGCCCCTTCCCTGATATTTTCAGGTAATGTGAAGCAACGTGAAAATGAGCTGTAAGAATATTCTCTTCTTGTGAAGCCATTTTCTGCTTTCTTTTCTTCCGTCTCTTCTTCCTTTTCCACGCTGATGGTTAAGGCTCCTTCTTCCAGTTCGATCTGGAAGTCATTCCGCTGTAAACCCGGTGCGGCCATTTCGATAACGAATTCCTTCGCAGTTTCATGGATGTTGGCGGACGGGACGTTCACTCCTAATTTTGATGAACGTGGCTCGATGTCAAAGAAATCGCGATCTGCAAGAGATTCAGGGAGCCAGTCAGTAAATATCCTTGACAGACGACTGGATGGTTTTAATAAAGCATTCATAATTCCTCCTGTTTTTTTAATGTGTTCAAAAATAGGGGCTTGAGGAATGGTACTGGATGATAATGCTCATCGGTCACTAAGATCTTTGAGGGGCGGGATGAATGCTGAAACGCATCTGTTCCGAGGTTTGTCCATATCAAAATCTTTTAGTTTGATGAGGTTTGTCATAGTTGAAAGATCGGCTTAACTGTACGTTAGCGTATATAGATCGTTAAACAAACCTTATCCGCATGAAAACCGGAAGAGCTATCCTGGGCGTATTGGCAGGCCTTGCTGCCGGCGCCGTCATCGGAGTGATATTTGCGACTGACAAGGAATCAGGCACCAGAGATGAGCTCTCCAGACTGAGAGCCGACCTTGCGGAGGCCCTGAACAGGAGCATCGATAAAAAATTTCAGGAACTTGCTGTTCGCATGGGTAACAAGAACAGCGCTCTTTTTTTCTCACGGAAATCTGAGATGAATGAATGATAGACCTTCGTCATGTTTTGTGCTTGATTCTTTCCGGCGATTCAAAACGTTTTTTGACAAGGAGGTAAGGAACCGGCAGTATGTAACAGTGAATTAAATATGAATATCATGAAAGCAAATATGGGATTCGCCGACAGGATCATCAGGGTGTTGATCGCTGTCATCATTTTGATCGCCTATTTTGACAACCGGATCGGTGGCGCCCTGGGTGTGATTGCCCTTGTGGTCGCAATAGCCTTTATCATCACTTCCTTCGTCGGGTTTTGTCCTATGTACAAACCTTTCAGGTTCTCCACAAGAAAGAAGCACGCTGTATAGATCAAAAGGTTTGTAAACAAGGACGATCGGCCGCATGACTGGTTGTTCGATTATCTTTTTCATAAATACGACGGAGATGACAAAAAATCTTGAAGCAGCGGATCACATTGTTAAATTGGTATTGGCCATTTCTATCATTGTGCTGTATGTCGTCAGAGTGATCGCTGGTCCTTTCGCAATTGCGCTTGTGGTTTTATCCTTTTTCATTCTGGGAAGCTTCGTGGCAAGACTGATCATAGGTGCCTGGAGACATGGAAAGAAAGGGGATGCGTGACAGGATGCTTCTGTCGAAGCCGGCATCAGGGAGTTTTTGCGATGTACGCCGCGCGGTTTAACCATGACGGCAAAACCTCAACTGTGGTCTGTCGACCGTGGTCTGTGGTCCGTGGTCTGTGGTCCGTCGTCTGTGGTCTGTGGTCAGTCGTCGCTGATATGAATCAGATGTGTATGTGATATTCGTCATTTGCGTTGTTTACTGTTAATGGGAGATTGGCTTGTGAACAAAGCGAAATGTTATGAAACGATACACCATCCCCTTCAATAAGCTGACGATGAAAGACATTCCGCAGGTCGGAGGAAAAAATGCTTCCCTCGGAGAGATGATCGGCAATTTGTCTTCCATAGGCATCCGTGTACCGGATGGTTTCGCTGTTACAGTCGAAGCGTTTTATGACTTTCTTTCTTTCAATTCTGTTTGCCCTCAGCTGCAAACGGTGTTGGATCGTTTGGACAGGAGTACGCTTGAAAATTTGAGCGAGGTGGCCGCTGCCTGCCGTGCGATCATCATGCGGGGGTTGATTCCTGAAGCAGTTAAGGAAGCCGTCTTAAACGCTTATCAGGTCCTTGAGAAGATGAAGGGGTCACCCATTTCTGTCGCCGTTCGCAGCAGCGCTACTGCCGAGGATTCGCCAAGCGCCAGTTTTGCAGGACAGCACGATTCGTTCTTAAACATCAGGGGAGGGGAGAATGTGCTGCAAGCGATAAAGCAATCCTATGCATCGCTGTATAATGACAGGGCCATCAAATACCGTATCGACAATGGATTCAGCGACATGCAGGTTGGCCAGTCAGTCGGCGTACAATTCATGGTAAGATCGGATAAAAGCAGCGCTGGCGTCGCCTTTACGCTGGAACCCGAAAACGGAAATGAGAATATCATCTATATCACCGGTGCATGGGGACTCGGTGAGAGTGTGGTGCAGGGCGCTGTAAACACTGATGAATTTTACCTGTTCAAACCGGCTCTCGAAAACGATAAAAATCCCATTGTCTATCGTACCCTTGGCGACAAGCAACAAATGCTTGTATACAGTGGTGCCTCCGATAAGAATACTGCCTGGCAGCAAACGTCCGCCGCTTTGCGCGATCAATACGTACTAGATGCCGGCGAGGTTCTGACGCTAGGAAAATGGTGTCTCGGCATTGAGAAGCATTATCGGTTACCCATGGACATTGAATGGGCAAAAGACGGCGACACGGGCGAGCTATTTATTGTACAGGCACGGCCAGAGACTGTGCATGCGCAAACAAGACGCCTGAGCATCAAGGAATACAGCCTAAAGACAGACGCAGGCCCTTTGCTGACGGGAAAAGCTGTCGGCAGACGGATTGTCACTGGCAGAGTCGCCATTGTGAAATCCCTGACGGAAGGGCACAAGGTGCTGCCGGGTGATATTATTGTAGCAGATATCACGAACCCTGACTGGAACGCGTTGTTGCGGAAAGCAATTTGTATCGTGACCAACAAAGGTGGTCGTACAAGCCATGCGTCAATCGTCGCCAGGGAGCTGGGCATTCCCGCCGTGGTCGGTACGATGTCAGCGACAGAAAAGCTCACTGACGGACAGATGATCACGGTTTCATGTGCCAGTGGCGATGCGGGGCTTGTATACAATGGTAAACTTGCGTGGGAGGAGAGAGAAGTACCCTTGGAAGACATTTCCCACACCGTTACAAAACCCATGTTCATCCTGGCGGATCCGCAGAAAGCCCTGTTATACGCTTCCTATCCAAATGAAGGTGTAGGATTGCTGCGTATGGAATTTACCATAAGCAATGCCCTCCAGGTCCATCCGATGGCACTCGTTAAATTTGATGTGTTGCCCTCAACTCCGGAGCGAAAACAGATTGAAGCGCTGACACGCCACTATGTCGACAAGAAACAGTTTTTTATAGATAAGCTCGCGGAATCCATCGGCCTGGTCGCGGCAGCTTTCTATCCCAGGGATGTGATCGTCCGTATGAGCGATTTCAAGACGAACGAATACGCGAGACTGTTGGGCGGAAAGTCGTTTGAGCCCGAAGAAGAAAATCCGATGCTGGGATTCCGTGGTGCAAGCCGTTATTACAACGACCGCTACCGCGAAGGCTTTGGTCTGGAATGCATGGCAATAAACAAGGTGAGGAAGGACATGGGCCTGACAAACGTAAAGATAATGATCCCCTTCTGTCGCACGATTTCAGAAGCGGTCAAGGTGCAGGAAGTGATGAAAATGTACGGGCTCGAAAGAGGGAAAGACAATCTCGAGGTCTATGTAATGGCCGAAATTCCAAGCAATATTCTGCTGGCGCAGAAATTTGCCGCGTTGTTCGATGGATTCTCGATCGGATCCAATGATCTTACGCAACTTACCCTCGGCCTTGACAGGGATTCGGCAATAGTCAGCGATCTGTTTGATGAAAACGATGAGTCTGTCAAAATACAGATCCGTCAGTTGATTGACCAGGCACACCAATCCGGTGTGAAGGTTGGTCTATGCGGTCAGGCTCCCAGCGATTATCCGGAGTTTACTGCTTTCCTGGTAGAATGCGGAATTGACTCAATATCCTTTAACCCGGATGCCTTCATCAGGGGCATCACAAATATCATGCATGCTGAAAATTCATATAAGGAGATATTGGAGCCCCATTGATATTTGAAATTTATAAAATATGTGCTATGGAAAATTTTAAACGTGAAATATTCGAAAAACTTGGAAACCTGTTCTATGCGTTGGCGGCAGATCAGGAAATCACCACCATGGAATCCGGTGAACTGAAAATGCTGTTGCGAAAGGATTGGCTCACAGAAAAAGAACATCCTTCCGAAGACCGGGTTTCGGAAGCGGCCCACCTCATCGGACTCACTTTGGATACGCTTCAAAATGAAAAGATTTCCGCGGGAACTGCGTACAATAATTTCGTTGATTTCTACGTCCGGCACCGCGAGCAGTTTTCCTATGCGCTCAAGTCGAAGATCAGGGAGACGGCCGAAGCCATCACCAGGATGTTCTCCATTGATGGCAGAAGTAACGCGCACTTTGAGGAACTGAAGAAGCTGCTGGAACAATCAGCAGAACCCGTTCGGTAAGAAACCACTATAATTCAATCTGTCATGCATCATACATTAGTTAATTACCAGAGAATATATGAAAAGCTTGGTTTCCTGTTCTACGCCATTGCGGCTATAGACCATGATTGTGAGCCGGGAGAAGCCGACGGCCTGCGCGAAATGGTCAGGAAATTCTGGCTGCCGATAGAAGATTCCACTGATGAGTTCGGAACGGATGCTGCGTACTACATCGATATCAGTTTTGAATATTTGTTGAACGAGGGTTTTGATGCGGAAGAAGCATTTCAGGAATTTGAAAATTACTATGCTGAACATTCATCCGTGTTCTCGAAGACGATCAAGGAAAAAATTAAAATGACCGCCAGGGCCATCACCCACGCATTTAAAGGAAAGAACAGGAAGGAAGCAACTGCCCTGAAGAGACTTTCCAGGTTGCTGGCGTGAGGTTGTTTGTGAGGTGCCTTAGGCGGGCATAGCGTTAAAGAAGATATTTCAAAAGGAGATTATCATGAATAACTTGAGACCGGTCGTACTGATGATGCTGTTATTTGCCCTGGGATGTAGTCAGAAATTTCAGGTTTACACTGTATCAGACAGTGATTATGATGTAAGGTTGTTTTCAGGCTATACCTGGTTCCCGATGAAAGACATCGAGTATGGCAATAACCCGCTTTACTATAACGAAATGAATGATAAATATATCCAGGCAGCGGTTGACAGAAATCTCGCTGACAGGAACTTCCGGAGAACGGACGAACCCGCTGAGCTGGTCCTTCATTATCACATCGTTGAGAGGAGCATGACTGTTAGCAGGGAAGATCCTTTCTTCTATCACCATGCGCCATGGATGGGGCCTGAACCCGTGTATGAAGATTATACGGAAGGAACGCTGATCATTGACATTATGGAAAAGAAATCCAACGCGCTGGTTTGGCGTGGCCTGGCAAAAGGCTTTTTTAATACCGCGCAACCATATCTGTCAAAAAAAGACATCGATGCAGCCATTGACCGGATTTTCAAGGATTTTCCGACCGCTTTCTTCTGAATGCCCGCAACGTAAGTTTGTTCGTGTTGCCGGGTACGGGTGACATAAGTCAGGCACTCACATGACGTTAATCATAAAATACGGCGCTGTGCCATCCTAATTTAGAGATTGATTCCGCGCTGATAGTTTCAGTGTGCGGTAAAAATATTTCTGTATGCAGCGGCTTTTCTCTTCGCTTACGCCTTTCAGCGGTGCATTTTTGCTGTCACTCATTTTCTTCATGGAATATTACTCGGGGGTAAGTGGGTCTGTAGGCTATGTGCTGGCTACACTGATGATCCTGTGGTTGTCATGGAATAATCGTTACGTGTGGTGGATCGGAGTTTTTGCCACCGCCTTTATCATCGCTGGCCATTATATGGTCAATGCAGGCATCGAGGTTCCCATGGCGATCCCCGCAAATCGTTTTCTGGCGGTGATTACGATATGGCTGGCGCTCATCTTTGCCTACCACTACCGGAGGCTGTTTGAAAATGAAGAAGTCCAAAAGCGACAGATGCAGGCTTTGTTCGAGAATGCCACGGAAGGAATGATCTTTGCGAATGATGACGGTGAGATCGTCAGAATCAATCCGGCGGCGGAGAGAATGTTCGGTTACGGGCCGGGCGAGCTCCTGAAAGAAAAGATCGAGGTGCTGATACCCGACAGACTGGCCAAAGCCCATGTAGGCGAGCGAAAAAATCTTTTCAGGAATCCGACTCACAAGCCCAAAGGGATGGGACGTGAATTGCTTGCCAAACGCAAGGACGGCACCGAATTCACCGCCGAGATCAGTCTGAGCTATTTCCGGGATCATCAGCAAGTCTTTTACATTGCGTTCATTGTCGACATTTCCGAAAGGAAGAAGCAGGAGAATACGATTCTTTCAAATGTCAACAGCATCCAAAAATTGAACGAAGCCCTTGACGCAAAAGTCAAACAGCGCACTTCGGAACTCCAGGCAACACTTGATGAACTGGAATTCAGCAATAGTAAATTAACGATTGAAATTGATCAAAGAAAGAAAATAGAAGAGCGGCTCATCAAGAGTAAACAGCTTTACCTGGCCATTGCGCAGAATTTTCCCGAGGGCGTAATCGGTATACTGGACAGGGATATGAAATACCTGTTGGCCGAAGGTCAGGAATTAAGAAAGATCGGTTTTGCGGATGCAAGCCCCATAGGTCAAAGGCTTTTTCATGAGGATCATCTTTCCATTACCACGAATGCCGAGGCAAGGATCGCCAAAGTGTTCCATGGTGAAACCGTGTCCTTTGATGTCGAATTGAACAACAATTATTATAATATCATTGCAGTACCCTTGCCCGAGTTGCAAAATGAAATCAATGAGATCCTGGTGGTAATGAAGAATATCACCGACAGAAAGACCATTGAACGCAAACTGGTGAGGACAATAGAGAAGGAAAAGGAGCTTGGCGCCCTCAAATCCCGATTTGTAACGATGGCTTCTCATGAATTCAGAACACCGCTGAGCACTATGCTCTCGTCTGTTTTTCTGCTGCAGAATTACACAGGTGACAAGTATGAGGCGCAGAAGAAGACACACCTCGACCGCATCCGGCGTTCGATCCAGAGCCTGACGGAGCTGATGAATGATTTCCTTTCTATTGGTCAACTTGAAGAAGGGCAGGTAAAGACAGTATTAGCGCCCGTTCAGGTAAACACTTTCCTGAAGGAAGCGCTGGCGGAACTAAGTTCCATCAGGAAGCCCGGCCAGAACATCACGCTCGAGTATTCAGGTGATGAAGTTCCTGTACTGACTGACAGGCAGGGGCTTTCACATATTCTGCGAAACCTGATTTCCAATGCCGTTAAATATTCGCCTGCTGCGTCCTCTATTTTCGTGAAGGCCGCTGTGTCTAATGGTGATCTGATGATCAGCATCACGGATCAGGGAATGGGTATTCCCGATCAGGAGCAGCCTGAAATCTTCAAGCGTTTTTACCGCGCTGAAAATGTTACCAATATCCAGGGCACCGGTTTGGGTTTGAATATTGTCAAGAAGTATATAAAACTTCTCAGGGGAAGCATAGATTTTAAAAGCAAACTGAATGAAGGCACTACTTTTACCGTCCATATTCCGGTGAAGGTTGCCATTGAAAATGAACCTGTCAATTAACTCCTTATCATATGAGCCATACAATCCTTCTCATTGAAGACAATCCGGAAATGTCTGAAAACATTGTCAGCATACTGGAGCTCGCCAACTATCATGTCTTATCGGCGCCAAATGGACGGATCGGCGTTGAAATTGCACAGCAAAAAATACCGGATCTGATTCTTTGTGATGTAATGATGCCCGAGCTCGATGGGTACGGGGTGTTGCATATATTGAACAAGAAACCGGAAACTGCCAGCATTCCCTTTATTTTCCTTACAGCCAAAGCGGACAAGAGTGACTTCCGGGAAGGTATGAATCTCGGGGCAGATGACTATATCACGAAACCATTCGATGGCTTTGATCTGTTAAAGGTGATTGAGATCCGCCTGAAGAAAAACAGCCTGCTCAAGTCTTCCTTTAACAACGATCTCAGTGATGTGAATGCTTTTTTCAGTAAGGCCAAAGAATTGAAAGAATTTCAGAAACTTTCTGAAAACAGGCCTTTGAGAACCTTCAAAAAGAAGGATATGCTGTTTATGGAAGGTCAGACGCCGAATGATCTTTACTTTATCAGCAAAGGGAGTGTTAAGAGCTATAAGATCAATTACGACGGCAAGGAACTCGTAACCGGGATAACCAAATCCGGCAGTTTCCTGGGATATACGCCTTTGCTGGAAGATAAGCCGTACAATGAAAATGCGGAGGCCCTGGAGGATACCCAGGTAGCCATCATCCCCAAAAACGATTTTCTGATGCTGGTCTACTCGAGCAAAGACGTTGCACGGAAATTCATTCAATTGCTTTCGAGTAATCTGGATGAAACCGAGAAACGTTTACTCGATGTTGCCTATCAATCCGTAAGACAGCGGGTCGCCGGCGCGCTTCTGCAAATACGTGAGAAATATTCTGATCCTGGGCGTGATGAAGTCATCTCCTTTGCAAGAAGGGATATCTCCGGGTTGATTGGCACTGCCACAGAATCCCTCAACCGCACGCTGGCCGATTTTAAGGATGAAGGACTTATTGAGATCCTGGATGATGGCTTGAAAATCCTTGACCGCAAGAAACTGGAACGTCTGTGCCGTTGATGCCGGTTTCGATTAAATGGTATTTCACTTACTAAAAAGATATAGCATGAGGGTTATTATTCAGTCTCCACGGGTGCTGGCCCGGGAGCCATTGCTTGATTTCGTCAGGCAGAAAGTGGGCAAACTTTCGGAGGTTTCCGATCTGCTTCTCGAAGCAAGGGTATTATTGAAGGTAAACAGATCCGATGTCAGGGAAAATAAGATATGCGAGATCAGGGGAATCATTTATGGGAATGATCTTTTCGCGGAAAAGCAGGCTTCCACTTTTGAAGAAGCTACGCTCAAAGCTATCGATGCAGTCAAGAGGCAGATCACAGATCTGAAGGACAAACAAATCACCGCCAGGCCCGAGGGAATATGAAATATAATGCATTTGGCTATGTCGGATCCACAAAACGGATTATCGCGTTAGGGATAACCCTTTGATCCGAAAAAAAGATATATTGGCTTTGTAATGGAAATTAAAAAACATCAGTCTTTCGCCGATATATCCTTTTTACAGTGGATCCAGTATATCGTATATGCTTCTGTTCTGTTGTACTTTGGCAGGGACGTGCTTATTCCGCTGAGCTTCGCGGTGCTGATAAGTTTTATCCTTTACCCGGTCTGTGCGTGGCTTGAAAAGAAAGGCGCGGGACGCCTTACGTCTATTATCATTTCTATATCATTCCTGCTTGTTCTTGGGTTGTTGCTCATAGCATTGCTTGTTAACCAGTTCCTTGCTTTTATCAATGAATGGCCAGTGCTCCACTTGAAGATTAACCGGGGACTGGAAGATCTGAGCAGATTTCTGCTGGAGGCATTTAACCTGTCAAAGGAACAGCAGAGAAATATCCTGTCCCGGATGTCGGATCAGTCGGGAAGCAATATTCTTGCCGTGATAAGCAATGCCCTCTCTGCTTCCGCTGTATCGGCCGTTCTTATCTTTCTTATTCCTGTATATTCGGTGTTGATCCTCTATTACCGACATCATTGGATGAGAATATTTTACCGTTTATTCCCCTCTGAACGTTCCGAAAGTTTGCGTGAAATTCTTTTTCTGACCATCAAAACGTACTATAACTTTATAAAAGGTATGGCATTGGTTTACCTGATCGTGGGAACGCTGAACAGTGTCGGCCTCTTGCTTCTGGGAATACCGCATCCATTCCTGTTCGGTTTTATTGCTTCCATTCTTACCTTCGTTCCCTATATAGGTATCATTGTCGGATCACTGCTTCCCATTACAATGGCATGGATCACTTATGACTCCGTCTGGTATCCTTTGGGGATTGTGGCAATGTTCACGTTTGTTCAATACCTCGAGGCAAATGTGATTTTCCCCGTTGCGGTCAGCAGTCGTCTCAATGTCAACACACTCGTCATGCTGATTGCCATTTTTGTTGGGGGGGTTCTGTGGGGAATGGCCGGCATGATCCTGTTCGTGCCATTTGTCGGGATCGCAAAATTGATTGCTGATCACAATCCAAAGTGGAAAACTGTTTCCATGATCCTGGGAACCGAGCATGTTGACGCTGACCGTAAGAAGTCTTTACAGTGACAATAAGCTTATAGAGACTTCTACGCTGCCTGGGTTTCTTCAATCGATGGATCAGTTACTTTTATCGTCGGATTCATGACTACGCTTGAAGTGATGGAATTGGTAATGAGACAGGATTGTTCCGTTTTAATCAGAATGCGCAAGGCGCGTTCGCGATCCTTATCGTCCGGGATGGTGAGATAAGGTTCTATGATAATTTCTGTCATCCTGAATTTTCCTTCAACTTTATCAAGCTTGCCTCTGGATGAGGCAGAAAATGAGGTAAAATTTAGTTTGGAGTTCTCTGCTATGGACAAGAAGGTCGTCATGAAACAACTGGTGACCGCGGCGGTAAACAGATGCTCTGGGGACCAAATCCCGGGAACGCCCTTTGGAAATTGCGGTGGTGTCGCCACTTCAATGCATCCGTTTTCCGAAGCAGGTGTGTTCAGTTCGGGTGAGCACATCATGCCTTTTCTGTCCTGACTCCAGGTAAGGTTGACCTGATAATAATGAGCTTCCATTTCCTTTACGTTCAATTGAGTATTCATTTATCGGGTATCTTTTTACAAACCTATCCCTAATTGTGCTTTCGTTTTATGATTGCGGTCATATCTCACGCTGAGATTAATCATAGCTGACCATTGGAAAGTTTTGCATATTGACTTGAATCAGGGTGATGGGCATGAGTGTGTTTAAAAAATCCTTAAAGTTTCTGCTGATCGCCTTCAGTTTGGTGATCTGGGCTTGTCGTTACCCGGCTACGTCCACGGTGCCCGGTGAAATCAAAAATAGTTTTGTCGCTCAATCGTTGGTCGATACTCCCAGGGAAGTATTCCTTCCTGCCTTTGACACTTCACAATCGCTCTATAAAGGGTTGAACAGACAGGCATCTGTACTGGAGTTTTACAAAATGATGAATTACAAGCCAGTATGGTTGGATACCCGTTTTCAAAGCGGTACACCACTCGCCGATTCCCTGGCTGTACTGGTGAATAATATCCGCTATTATGGACTGCTCCCCGGTAACTATCATGTGGAAGAGCTCGTTGCTGAAGGTGACTCCAGTCGCTCACAGCCAACACGCTTGCGACGGGAAGTTTTGTTAACCGATGCTTTCTTGTCCATCGCCAAAGACCTGCGGTTTGGCCGCCTTGGAAGAGCGGATGCCGGGGATGATTCTGTACAGCGCTTGCTTCTTCTTCGTCTGTTGGAACAGGGAGGCCTGACCAGTCATCTTGAATCGGAGGAGCCATCTGTTTCTTATTATCAGGCCCTGAAGCTTCAGCTG
Source organism: Chryseosolibacter sp. (assembly GCA_049791675.1). Classification (GTDB taxonomy): domain Bacteria; phylum Bacteroidota; class Bacteroidia; order Cytophagales; family Cyclobacteriaceae; genus Chryseosolibacter. The sequence goes on along the minus strand of JBARAD010000127.1, from coordinate 8,539 downwards.
AAATATTTGCTGGATAGCACCGATGCAGTCCAGCGCACCTTATTGCTCAAGGGTGTAACGGTTGATTCGGTTGGCCTTCATAGACGCGTCCGGTCTGTCGAGATAAACATGGAGAGATGGAAGTGGGAAAAAAGAGATCTGGGGCATCGGTATATGATCGTCAATATACCATCATTCATGGCGCGGGTTGTAGCGGGCGATATTGTGGTACTTGAATCCAGCGTCATTGTTGGCAAGTCACAAAATCCCACTCCGGAGTTGAGCAGTGTAATAGAATGTTTTATTACCTATCCATACTGGCATGTTCCCAGGAAAATTGCCGTCGATGAATTGTTGCCGCTGATTCGAGGGGACAACGGGTATATTGATCGCCATCATTTCGACGTGCTGGACAGAAATGGACATTTGCTCAATCCCGACAGTGTTCGCTGGGAGCGCTTTGACAGGAACTATTTTCCTGTGACGCTGCGGCAAAGGGAGGGACCGGAAAACTCGCTCGGTATACTGAAGTTTGTCTTTGACAACCCGTATGCCGTGTTTCTCCATGACACGAACGCACCACGGCTTTTCCGCAGCAAAGTGAGGGCCTTCAGCCACGGATGTATCCGGATGGAGGAGGCGAGGCGTTTTGCCCACTATCTGCTGACGGGAGATCCGGCTATAAGATCTGCAACCCTGGATAAATACCTGAAGCAGGCCACGCGTCACTCGGTGGATGTGCCAAACCCAGTGCCGATATATGTACGCTACTTTACGGCCGAAGTTCAGGAGGGGCGATTGCATATTTTCAATGATCTTTACGGAAAAGACCGATCGCTTATCAACCGTTTGTATCTCCGGCAGCCGAAATATTATTATTGATGATTTGTCGGAATCGCTTATTAAAAGTAAAATCTTAATCCGGTGACGTAGAAAATACCATTGCCATAACGCGGCGATCTTTCCAGTTTTTCCGCATAGGCTTTGATAAATGTGGGGCCGACGCCGAGGTATAAACCGGCGGCGTATCGCCCGGTGTTGAGAAAGAAAACTTCGAGTCCATTAAATTGGTAAACACCCTGAAGGTATCTCTTTTCAGAAAACCTGCTATCGGGAAGAATCGCAAGCATTCCGAACTCCATATAGAACCTTGCTTTGTCAATGATGTTAGTATGATATTCTATTCCAAGGGAATATGATTGATACGATGCCCAGTGGCGATAGGAGGACTTGTAGGCTTCCGATCCGTGTAAGCCTGCCTGAAGTCTTAGACTAAAATGATTGCGAAGAAAGGATGGTGAGGTAATGTTTATGCCTGCCGTTGGATCATAACCATAGTGTCCGGTTGAAATGCCCACGGCAAAGTTGTTTGCTTGCAGGTGGTCGTTGTTAGGTGTTTGTGCCTGGATGATGTCGCCTGCAAGAAATAGTATAGAAATGAGTGGTCCTATCGGAATGCGAAAGTCCATTGAGCGTTTTTTAACTGTTTCGCTTCGCCTCCTAACATACTTCATTGCGTAATCATCAGGGATGATAATAGTCATATTCTGGTGAGACTGTGCTCACGATGGTGTTTCTGACAGGGAATCTGCACGATGACCCGTGAATCCGGGTTGTGCGTTTGTCAGGGCGAGGCCAGCGCGTGACCTTTGTTGAACTCTTCGATCGCCAGTCTTGACAATGCCTTACCTGTTTCAAGCTCCCATTCAAGCATCTGCTGTAACAGATCTGAAGCGGTGTCCAGCTCGAGTTCTAGGGTAAACATGTATGCAATTTTAATACTTGAAACGATGTAGGCATTGATGTTCTGGAGGCAGCTTACCATCAATATATCCCTGAGATGCGGTGAATCTGTGAAGTCCAACAATTCCTTTGTCTCCTCAAGGAGTTTTTTGAGCGGCTTGTTTTTGCGTGCTTCGGGTTCCTGCATCAAGTAGTCAAAAATTCGCTCGAGTCTCGATCGTTTATAGTCTGCATTTTCGATGTAGATGGCGATTGCCGCTTTGATCTTATCGGAAGTGATTTCGGACGAACATGCCTCCAGCTCGGGTTTCAATTCCTGCTCTGCATACAGAAGCCCCTGCAGCTGAAAGGCGAGGGTATCCTGCAGGGTATGAATATGATGTTTCATGGCTATCAGATTTAATCAAAAGTAGGTTTGTGCCGCTTGTCTGTAAATGACTTTTGCATCACCCCCGAATGAGAAATGTCAGTGTTGAAGATCCCGCACACTGTGTCCTGCACTTTTTACTGGGTATGCCATGAGAAAGGTGCGCAGTAAATAGACCAAAGGGAACCTCCTTGTCGTATTTTCGTAAGAAATATAAAGGTCTTCAGTGAAGGTGGATGGTGGTGGAAATAGGATTTCTGACGGCAGTATACCCAAATTTTCATGAAATGAATTTCGCTCATTTATTACTCGGCAAGGACAGGCGTTCCGTCGCGCGCATGAACGAGGTAGTGCGTTCTGTACAGGATCAGGAGACGTTTGATGAATTATTCGGACTGCTTTTGCACCATGAGCGATTGCTCGTCATACGCGCCGCGGATGCTATTGAAAAGATCGTTTCGAAAAAAAGGGAGTTTCTTTTCCCTCACAAAGACCAGTTATTGACCCTGTTCAGAGGCGCTGTGCACCAATCGTTGAAGTGGCACCTGGCGCTGTTGGTCCCACGACTGGAGTTGGATCCCGATCAAGTGAAGGAGGTATGGGGTATCCTGAGTTACTGGGCCCAGAATCCGAATGAGCGTAAAATAGTACGCGTTAATTCACTCCAGGGGCTTTTTGACTTATCGCACCGGTACAGTGGTTACAGTGACGCTTTTGGGCATACCCTTCAGGCCCTGGAACACGAACGAATCCCTTCGTTGCAGGCCAGAATAAAAAAACTCAGAAAGGTTGTGCCGCTCCGGGAATATTAAATGTTTCTATTGTTTGGTTGAGGCCGCTTTTACCCGTATTGCCGCGTTAAAATCTTTCAATAGGTGACGCAGGTCACTGAAACTGGCTGGAAATTTCCGATCTTTGCCACACCAAAACATTTCCAGATGAAAGTGGAACAAATCTATACTGGCTGTCTCGCCCAGGGGGCATATTATATCTTATCCGCGGGGGAAGCCGCTATCATTGATCCGCTTCGTGAGGTCGGATCTTATCTGGAGAAAGCAGCAAGAGACGGCGCGGTTATCAAATATGTGTTTGAAACTCACTTTCATGCTGATTTCGTCTCAGGCCACCTGGACCTTGCAGCAAAGACGGGGGCGCAGATTGTTTACGGACCGAATGCCAATCCGAAGTTCAAGGCGCATATTGCCTCTGATGGTGAATTATTTAAAGTTGGAAGCGTGACCATCAAGGCGCTGCATACACCCGGACATACACTGGAATCTACGACCTATCTGCTCAAGGACGAAAATGGAAAGGACTATGCACTTTTCACAGGGGACACGTTGTTCCTTGGAGATGTGGGGCGGCCTGACCTTGCCCAGAAAGCTGCGCACATGACGCAGGAGGAGTTGGCTGGGTTATTATATGATTCATTACGGAGTAAGATCATGCCGCTTGCAGATGAAACGATCGTGTATCCCGCGCATGGTGCAGGTTCAGCGTGTGGCAAGAACATGATGAAGGAAACAGTTGATACACTGGGCAATCAGAAGAAATTCAACTACGCGCTCAGGCCGGATATGACAAAGGAAGAATTCATCAGGGAGGTTACCGAAGGCTTGCTGCCTCCGCCATCCTACTTCCCTGAAAATGTGCGGATGAACAAGGAAGGTTATGAGAGTATTGACGCAGTCTTGGATAAGGGGACAAAGAGTCTGACGTCTGCGGAATTTGAGATGCTGGCAAATGACCATGGCGCCATCGTGCTGGATACGCGCGATCCGCAAGTATTTGCGAAAGGTTTTATTCCCAGGTCGATTAACATCGGTATTGACGGAAGTTTTGCCCCGTGGGTTGGTGCGCTTATACCAGGGGTTAGCCAACCGATTCTTATTGTTTCGGAGGAAGGCAGAGAAAAAGAAGTCGTCACACGCCTCGCAAGGGTGGGCTATGATAATACGCTGGGTTTCCTCAAGGGCGGATTTAAATCATGGCTTCAGGCAGGAAAGCAAATCGATACCGTTGAGTCGATTTCCGGAACAGAATTTGCGAAACGTTTCAAAAATTCGAGGCCGCCGGTTTTCGACGTTCGCAAAGAAGGTGAGTTCAATGCGGAACATGTGGATGGCGCCATCAACACCCCGTTGGATTTTCTGAATGAGCATGTGTCACAGATACCGAAGGAAGGGGAGGTGTACATTCACTGTGCGGGAGGGTACCGCTCGATGATTGCTGCTTCCATCCTTAAGGCGAGGGGTTGGGATAATGTCATTGATGTAGACGGTGGCTTCAAGGCCATCGCCGGAACGGATGTTCCTAAAACAGAAGTTGCGTGTTCAACGTCCGTGAAATAGCGCACGCGGATTCAATCTGAAAGAGCTCCCCGGCGGAGTCTTTTTGTTTTGGCGGATTGGCTGCCGTGCGGGGATGTCTTTACACGTTTTTTTGCGGTTACGGATTGCGCTTCGTCACAAAGGTGAGCACCGGAATAACGGAATTGTTGGCAACGTCCTCCGCAATACTGCCTGCGAGTACATGCGCAAAACCTGTTCGTCCGTGGGTGGAAAGCGCGATAAGGTCTGCATCAATATTTTTGGCAAAGTGAATAATACCTTCTTCTTCCTGGTAATGGTTGAAAGTATTGATCGTGTAATTCTTAAGGCCTATCTTCCTTGCAAATGTCTCCATATCCCTTTTGACCTTTACGTCAGTTTCGAAATTCAAAGGGGTGTTGATCCGCACCAGGTGAATGGTGCCATTATACATTTCCCGCGTGTTGATTACCACCTTTGCAAAGGCCTCTTCGTCGGCGCTCAGGTTAGTGGCATACACGATATTTTTGAAGTCTTTTTTTACGGCCGTATTGTGAACTGTTAACACCGGGCATTTGGAGTGGCGCACAACTTTTTCCGTGTTCGATCCGATGATCATTTCTTCCAGCTTCGAATGACCTGCGGTACCCATGACAACCAGGTCAATGTTTTCGCCCGTAATGAAATTTCTGATTCCGAAAAAGGGATTTCCCAGCCGTATCTCCGAGATAGCATTGACTCCCTTCGCCTTGAGGTCGCCCGTGAGACGTTCGAGCTTTTGCTTTGTGCTCTCGATGAGTTTCATGCTGAAGATCCTTTCCTCCCAATTGTCGAGCGTCAAAACTTCGCCCGTTGCATTAAAAGAATCGGAAGATGGCAGCTCGATGATGTGGAGCAGAATGAGTTGCGCGTCTTCTTTTTTACAGATGCTGGATGCAACGTCCGTTGCAATCTGGGCAGCGGGTGAGAAATCTGTGGGTACAAGAATCTTTTTCATAATCAGTGAGTTTTCTGCGCTTTTTAACTGTGAATTAATGTACACTTGCCTCCGCGTTTACTTCTGTCGGCACAATTACAACGGGCAGTTTTGAGTTTGAGATCAGGGCCTGAAGATTAAAGCCTTTTATGTCGTTTGGTGAATCCGTAAGTTCCTGGCCTACGATGATCATGTCGATCAGGTCCTTGCCAACATGGGCTTTGATCCGGTCGGAAGTAAAACCGATTTCCGGTTGAAATTCCACTGACAGATGTTCCATGACGGGCAGGCTTTTCTTCAGCGTTTCGAATTTTTCCCTCGCCTGGCTTTCCAGTTTAAGTTTTAAGGAAGCGAGGTTCCCCTGAAAGCTGTGGTCAATCAGCCGGTATGGGAATAGCACAATCAGGTGTGCCCTGCAGGCATTGGCAATCCTGGCGGCCACATCCAATACTTTCCCGGAGGGATCCGTGAAATCAATAACACACAATATCTGTCTCATACTTCCAAATTATATACGAACATACGTGGGTTCGAACGGTAATTTCAGGACTTGAATCAACAAAAAAGCTGATTTTTGTCAGCTCTTTTCTATATTGCTTTTTTTAGAATCAGGCTATGCCCTTTACATCGAATGAAACCTTCCGCCAGATATTTCAGAGTTCCGTAGAAGCCATTATCATGGTGGATAAGGGCGGCAGAATACTATTGGCCAACCCTGTCAGTGAGCGCATGTTCGGTTACAATGCGGAAGGACTGGTCGGGAAGGTTATCGAGGATCTTTTACCCGCACATTTGAAAAGGCGACATGTCGGCTACCGTGAGGCCTTTAACGCACATCCCGAACCCAGGCCGATGGGGATGGGCAGGGACCTGGTGGCGCGACGCAAAGACGGCACTGAATTTCCCGTGTCGGTGAGTCTGAGCTACACCAAGATCGATGACCAGCTGATGGTCATGGCCTTCATCAGTGACATGACGGAGCCCAAGCGCGCCGAGGAAGCCTTGAAAAGAAGCGAGGAACAACTCCTGGTCTATGCTTCGGAACTCGAGAAAAAAGTGCAATCGAGAACCGAAGATCTCAATGCCACGATCAAGGCTTTGGAGAATGAGATCAAAGTGCGGAAAAGGGCCGAGGATGATGCGCACAAAGCGCTGGGACGTGAGCGGGAACTCAATGATCTTAAATCCAAATTTGTGTCCATTGCGTCCCATGAATTCAGGACCCCCCTCAGTACTGTCCTCAGTTCAGCTTCCCTGATCGACCAGTATAATGCGCGCATGGAAAAAGATAAGGTGAGCAAGCATGTCCAGCGCATTAAATCGTCCGTAAACCACCTTACCTCGATTTTGAACGACTTCCTTTCGCTCGGGAAGCTTGAAGAAGGCAAGATCGACGTCATCAACGAAAAGCTTGCAGTAGCTGATTTTCTGAAAGAAGTGGAGGAAGAGATTACCCCCACGCTAAAGTCCGGCCAGCATCTGGTGATCCATTGTGCAGCCGGTCTTCAAACCGTTTACACGGATGTTCGTATATTGCGAAATATTATGTTCAACCTGATTTCGAATGCCAGTAAGTATTCGGATCAGGGAAAATCCATATATATAAACTGCAGGAAAGAGGGAGATACCGTAACCTTCTCCATCCGCGATGAAGGCATCGGTATTCCGCAGGAAGACCAGAAACATATGTTCGACAGGTTTTTCCGGGCGAGCAACGCTGGCAACGTTCAGGGAACAGGGCTGGGCCTCAATATTGTAAAACGCTATGTGGAATTGCTGGGAGGCAGAATCTCATTTACGAGCGAATATCGGAATGGAAGTACTTTTTCAATATGGATTCCTGCGGAATAATCAACTATGACTATGAAAAGAATTCTTTTGATTGAAGATAACCCGGAAGTTCGGGAAAATACCAGTGAGATCCTCGCCCTGGCAAACTACGAAGTGCTGGTCGCAGAGAACGGCAAGATCGGGGTCGATCTTGCCCAGCGCCAGAAACCGGACCTCATCATCTGCGATATCATGATGCCGGAACTCGATGGTTACGGTGTGTTGCATATCTTAAGCAAGAATGAAGAAACGGCAGCGATTCCTTTTATTTTTCTCACTGCCAAGACTGAAAAAGCGGATATACGGAAGGGGATGAATCTTGGCGCGGATGATTACCTGACCAAACCTTTTGATGACACAGACCTGTTGAATGCCATTGAGGCACGCTTCCGGAAGAATGCCATGCAGCAAAAGCAATATGAGATGTCGCCTGAAGGGTTGGACAACTTCATCAGGGATGCTCAGTCCATACTGAATATCAAAGAGCTGGGAAAGGACAGAAAGGTGAAAGTTGTCAGGAAGAAGACAGAGATCTACAACGAGGGCGATATGCCACTGCATGTATTTTTTGTGAAAGCAGGGAATATCAAAACCTTCAAGTCCCATCCTGATGGAAAGGAACTGATCATGCACTTGTATACCGCCAATGACTTTTTTGGCTTCGAGCCCATCCTGGAAAATACGAACTACACCGAGTCTGCGGTGGCCATGCAGGAAACTGAACTGATCTCCATACCACGACATGATTTCCTCTTGATGATCCAGAGTCATCCGGATGTTTCGAAAAGCTTTATCCACCTTTTGTGTAAGAAGGTGGCGGAAAGGGAGACGCAATTGCTGAACCTCGCCTATAATTCAGTCAGGCAACGGACCGCCGAAGCATTGTTGAAGTCCGAAACACTCAAGGATTCTCAATCAGTGATCTCAATTTCGCGGGATGACCTCGCCAAGATGGTCGGCACGGCCTCCGAATCGGTTATCCGCGTGCTCTCCGATTTTAAGGACGAAGGATTGATTGAAATTGAAGGAGGGAAGATCAAACTCACTCAACCCGCCAAACTTGAAAAAGTTGTGCGGTGGAATGTGGCGCGGTGAATTAAGTTCAAGATTTAAGATTTAAGATTTAAGATTTAAGATTTAAGATTCAAGATTTAAGATTTAAGATTCAAGATTTAAGATTCAAGATTTAAGATTTAAGATTTAAGATTGGGGAACACCTTAAAATTTTTGAAATCTCCTCTCAATCTTAAATCTTAAACTTTGAATCTTAAATTTTGAATTTACCGGCAGAGAATGATATCTGCGAGGCCCCTTGCCCCGGAAGCGGTGTGGGGA
>JBARAD010000126.1:0-24852 GCA_049791675.1 Chryseosolibacter sp. | reverse complement strand
CCTTGCCAGGAACTCCTGTTTGTATTCACGTGTCGTGAATCTGCCACCAAAATGACTGGTGCAAGCAGCGCTATTCGTATCATGGATACCTCTTGATGAAACGCATAAATGTTCAGCCTGAATATGAACCGCAACGTCCTCAATACCAAGTGCAGATTTCAAACCATTCGCTATTTCCACGGTAAGTCTTTCCTGAACCTGTGGTCTCCTTGCAAAAAATTGGACAAGGCGATTGATCTTCGAAAGGCCAATCACCTTTTTATCAGGAAAATATGCCACATGAGCTCTGCCGATAATGGGAACGAAATGGTGTTCGCAATGAGAATAAAAAGTTATATTCTTCTCGATCAGCATCTGATCATATCCATACGTGTTATCAAAAACGTTTATCACCGGAAAATTCCTTTGACTGAGCCCGCTGAATATTTCGGTGACATACATCCGGGCCACTCTTTCAGGGGTATCTCGTAAACTTTCGTTGTTCAAGTCCAAACCAAGCGTCTTCATGATACATTCGAAATAGTACCGAATGTTCTCAATTTTCACTTCGTCTCTTACCTCCTCTGCATCTTCATGCGTAAGAAATAAAGGCCGGTTTCCTATCTGAAGTTCCGTCGCGTCTTCCTGACTTTTGTCCACAGCTGTCTTGATCATTTCGAATAACGTTTACTATTTGATCCAAATAGCGACCTCCGGTTACAAAAAAATGTAACTTTCCCCTGTTCTACGCATCTAATACTAAAAAAGGACTTATGGAAGCTTTAAAGCTATCAGAATCGACCGATATAATGCCTGACTCCCTCGTCATCAGGAAGGTGTTAAGTGGTGAAAAGGAATTATTTGAAATCTTACTGAAAAGATACAACCAAACCCTTTACAGAGTAATCAGAAGTTATTTAAAAGACGAAGATGATGTAGAAGATACAATGCAAGAAGCCTATTTGAAAGCATTTAGCAAACTTCAACAATTTAATGGCAACTCAAGCTTTTCGACCTGGCTCATCAGAATAGGTATAAACGAAGCGCTGCAACGAATCCGATCTTTGACCAAGACTAAATCAGTATATGATCAGACGGATGATCTCCAGGCCGAAACAATATTACAAATTCCAGACGCCCTGCATATGAACCCCGAGAAGAAAATAATCCACAAAGAGCTGGCAGCGCTAATTGAACGATCTATCGATCAATTGCCACATAAATACAGGACAATATATATGTTAAAAGAGGTGGAAGGAATGGATAATGAAGAAATCGCCGATTGTCTGAACATTTCGTCTTCCAATGTAAAAGTGCGTCTACACCGTGCAAAGGAACTACTAAAGGAAACATTTTATGAACTCTCCGCAGACACAAAACCATTTGAGTTTGGTCAAACCAAATGCGACAGACTTAACAATACAATTATGAAACAAATTTTAGATCACTGATCAGAATGGAAAAAGAAAAAGTTAAAATAAAGGCGATTAACAAGCTCACGCATGACGTCCTCCAAATCATAACTGACAAACCATCAGGATTCAAATTTCATCCGGGACAAGCAACGGAGGTTGCCATCGCCAACGATGCCTGGCAGAATGAAAGACGACCGTTTACCTTCACATCCCTTCCAGGTGACGACTTTCTTGAATTCACCATTAAAACATACCCTTCGCGAAATGGGGTCACGAATGAATTATTGCAATTAAAAGTGAACGATGAACTGATCCTGCATGATGTCTTTGGAACGATCCTCTACCAGGGTTCCGGAATATTCATTGCGGGAGGAGCTGGCGTGACACCGTTTATTTCAATCTTGCGGGATCTCTACTCAAAACACGAAACAGGCGATAACAAGCTTATCTTCGCGAACAAAACAAGAAAAGATATTATTCTTGAAGAGGAATTCAGGAAGATGTTAAAAACAAATTTCATCAACATACTTTCCGATGAGAAAGTGGAGGGCTATGACTCCGGAATGCTATCGGAAGATTTTCTGAAAGCGCACATTGCTCATGAGCGTAAAACATTCTATGTGTGCGGGCCTCCACCAATGATGGAAGCGGTATTACGCCAGCTATCAAATTTAAATATTAAAAAAACTTCCATTGTCACAGAGGCATTTTAACTGGAATTCTATCAACCATCAACTCATCTGTTGCATCATCAACGTGGTGTAGTTTTTACCAGCAAAGTCAAGCATGACTATATCGCAGGTTCATATTCCACGTGCAAAGGTAGATCCTTGTGCTTCAAATACGGGTCTAGATGATAGTCATAATGGCTTCAGACGTGACCATCAGGGCGCTGCGGCATATATTACTGTTGCCGCAAGGGGCCATGAAACACGAAATAGGTCCTCCAAAAATGAAACAATTGTCGCTTACGCCCAGTTATATTGATTTGGCGCATAACACTCGAGCCAATAGTCGATGATTTTGCGGATTGTATTTTCAAGGTCCGCCATTTTGCTGGGCTTAATGAAAAAGCCTTGAGCGGACATTGAATAAGCATCAGTCACAGCTTTACGATCAGCGCCACTGGTAAAGAAGAGATACGGTATGCATCGAATTCTTAACTCTTCGTTGTTTTGAATTTTCCTCCTGAGTTCGAACCCATCCAGTTTCGGCATATTAATATCTGATAGGATCAGGAAAGGCTGCACATTAGTTTGTGTTATATAATCAAGTGCCTTGTAACCATCTGAAAAAAAAATGATCTCATTGGGATAGTTCAATTTTTTAAAGATCTCGTCAAGAACTTCCTGATCGTCACTATCATCTTCGATTACAATGATAGGTCCTAATTTCTGCATAACAGTGTCTATTATTTTATTATGTTGGTAACGATCCCATTATTCACAAATGAATTCGGGTGTTTACAAAGGAGCCAGTAGTCAAGTATGACTTTCAAGGTTCTTTCTGCTTCCTCGAAGGTTGTTCCTTTCAAAAAAAATCCCTGAACGGTCATTCGATAAGCTTCCTGAACCTGGAGGTACTCAGCTGCAGTTGAATAAAAGATAAATGGCACGCTGCGTTCCCGAAGCGTGTTGTTCGCATTAATCGTTTTCCTGAGTCCAAATCCTGTGATTTTTGGCATGTTGACATCACACAAAATGATAGCAGGATATTCATGAGAAACGCGTAGATATTGAAGGGCTTCTTCGCCATCACGAAAACATTTCAGGTATTTCCCAATACCCAACTTTTCGCAAACTGCGATTATTATTTCATGATCATCTTCATCATCATCAATGTTTATGATAGGGCCGGATATAGTCATTCGCCAGATTTAACAGAATAAAAAATCAAAAAAGAAAGAAAGATTTGGTAGGTCGAAGAGACTTTTAATCAATCCTAACCCTTACTTCGTAAATAATCATGCCAGTCGGTTGGACTGCGGTGGAAAGCAGAAACATTAAGATTTCTTGACTTAACCGCGTGTCTTCCCACTGGTTGGCACGGCGTTAACCCCTTAATGCCGCCACGAACGTTCTCTATGACATTCGTGACGAAATGTTCTGAATTTTGTAGTGCACTCAAAACCCCAGTCTTGACCGGTTTACTTCGGTTGGAATATTTCTCCGAAATATTCGCGTTGCTAAAGAGGATTCATACAACGTTCTGCCAGATGCAGTATTTCGGGGTAGCCAGAAGAAAATGATCTGCTGTGGCGTACCCAAGGGAATCCTCGTGTCTTCATCTGCGCGATCCTTCGATCTCAAGCTTCCGCAAACCATGCTGCACGTCATTATCCTTCATAAATAAATTCCAAAGCAGCCCGGAGCGATAGTTTTCGATCATCACCACGATCGGCGCCTGGTTGAGGCCCATGTAAATTTCGGAGCACCAGTTTTCATCGAGGTTAAACGCATCGCGAAAACCGTATTCGCCCCACAGGAACTTGCCGTAACGGTGGTAGTAATTCTTCAATGCTGCCATTGACTCGTCCGGCAAATATGGAAACGACGCCAATGCACCCGTTGGTGTCATCTTTCCTTCGTCAGCATGGGGCACCGGTTCGTTTGCTGAGTAATGGTTTGGTCCGTCGCTGGCTGTAAGCCCCCAGCAATCCGCTCCGTACCCTTGGTGTTTCTCAGGATTCTCGACGCAATACCGGTAGTTGATCAGCGCGATGTTCCGGTTGTTGGTGAAATAGTCTGTGTACTTGTCCTTGATCTTGCGAGGGTCTGGTCCCAGAAATGAATAGTGGACAAAGAACAACGGTCCGCCGTTCGAAACGCCCACCTTCAGCGGCACGCCGTAGTAAGTGTTACCATTAACGTAGTCTTCGCCATCCTTCGTCTGCCCCCATCCACTCCGGTATTTTTGTGCTTCTTCGCTCGGGCTTGCCCACCCGGTGTAGTACAGGCTGGCCGGGACGGGATGTGTCGGTGACGCAATCGCCAGCAGGTAAGTGATCATGGTTTCATTCCAGCCGATCAGTTTGTGATTGATCACCCATTCCTGGTCGGGCGACCAATGCCAGAATAAAAATTTACTGTCGTGGGTTCGCCGATACCAGCTCCACTCAATACCTTCCCATATTTTCTGAATCCGGTTTCGAATGGTTCGCTCTGCGGCGCTTTCGCCGTCGAAGTATTGGCGTGCGGCCAGCAGCCCCTGCAGCAGGAACGAGGTTTCGACGAGGTCGCCACCATTGTCGCGGGGTCCGAAGAACGGATCTGCCTTGCCGGTTGAACCATCAATGAAATGAGGGAAGGCGCCATGAAACTTTTCAGCCTTCTCAAGGAACAAGGTTATGCTGTCGAAGCGCTCCACTGCCTGCTCGCGCGTAATGAATTTACGTTCCACGCCCACCAACAGCGCCATCATTCCGAAGCCAGATGCGCCAGATGCAATCATGTTACGCCGTCCGGGGATATTCTCCAGCGAAAGCCCGCTGACGGCCTCCGCTCCCTCCCAATAGTACCGGAAATGCGCGCGCTGCACCATGTCAAGCCACTGCTCATCGTTCATCGCTTTCGTGAAGTCGCTTACGACGTTGGAGAGCGTTGATTCCTTGTATGCGTCGGTGAGGAAAGTGATCTTGTAAAAATATTTTTTACCGGTAACGCCGGTGAAGTCAGCATAACGGCTTAGCTGTGGCGATTGAATGGCCACTGGTTGAAACTTCCCGCCATCTTCCGATCTGTAGATCTTTACGTATTTCACGGCGGAGTCCCGCACCGGCACCCACGTGATGTCTATATGTTTTTCGAACCCCATCGCGGACAGTAGCTTCGGTGTTACTTGCATTGGCTGGTCGGTCACCGTATCCGACAATTCGATCTGGTCGACGTAAACGCGATGCAATCCCTGAGACGGGGTGCCATCGGGCTGTGCAAACAAGATCGCGTTCACTGTTGTCGCATCCAGCGTATCGGAAAGATCCTTGATCGGTATGCTAACCCGCAGCCATTGATCTTTTCGAAACGTTGTTATGTAAGGTTGCAGCGACACGAAACGCGATGGTGGTTGATCACTGGCGCTAATGCCGATTGTTGGCAGTTCATTCGCTTTAGTTTCGGATGCAACGTAAAGCCGGAACACCACGTTTTTTGCCGGCTTAAAGAGGTCGATGCCGCGCACGGGGCGGTACAGCACCTTCGCCTGCCAGTTCCCTTTGTCCGCCGACACATACTCCAACGCCAGGGAATTTCCCGGCGTAAAATTTCTTTCGCTTACGGTAAGACGGTTGTTACTATTCAACATCCAGCTTGGTGACCGGTAAGTAACTTCGCTATAGAAGTACCCGCCCGTCATGAGGCTGTTTGAAAACAATATTTTCTCCTGTGGCTGCTCCTGTGCATGCACCAGGTGGCAGCCGAACATCAGCAACAGGATCACTTTTCGTATTGACAATAATTCCTTCACCAGAATCTGTAACTAATTGTGCGGACCGTATGACAATTTAGAACATTATCTATTTAAGAACGACACTATTCTCGAATCTGGTGGGATGAAAGATCGGTACCGTTGCCGTTTCTTCGTTTGCGATTGCTTTCGCCTTGAAACGCGTCCGCAGACAAACCGACACTGCGCCTGGAGAACACCGCCGTAGTTCAGGAGACTGGGCAATTCAGTTACAAGACCATTCAGTACCGTTACAAACGCGGGATCTTTCAAAGGCTTGAGCTTACCGATGCGGAACCCGCACTCTCAACGGCCCAATCGAACTATCCGGAAGCGGTGCATGACTGTCTGTCCGCAAGGATACAGTTAAGAAAATTGGCGGGAATGAAAGAAGATGAGTAAGCTGTGGTTCACTGTTTTCACACCTCCGCTCTTTGCAATCTGGGTACCAACAAGTGTATACACAACCATGCTACCAAGAAAGAGCTGCCGCAAACAAGGAAAATAATATTGTAGCCTGCTACAATATTTCCGGCACCTTTGTAAAAATCCAAAATGTAGCCTATAAAAATAGGAAACAACACGCTTCCAATAGCACCTGCCATTCCCCCTAACCCAACGACTGAGCTAACGGCCTTTTTAGGAAACATGTCAGGAACGATCGCGAAAATATTTGCGCTCCAGGCCTGATTTGCCGCAACAGAAAGACTGATCAATGCCACGACTACCCACATATCAGTAGTAAACCGGGTAACAACAATTGGGATTACGCAAAATGCGGCAATTAACAGCGCGGTCTTGCGCGCTCTGTGAACAGGCCATCCCCGCTGAATGAACCATGACGATAGATATCCGCCGCCAATACTTCCAATCATTGTACCAGCATAAACCAACACGAGTGGTATGCTCGGCTCTTTCAAATCGAGATTGAAATACGAATTGAAATAAGATGGCAGCCAGAAAAGAAAGAAAAACCAAATGGGATCGGTGAAAAACTTGCCCGCTATAAAAGCCCAGGTCTGCCTGAGACGCAACAACTGGCCCCAACTCACCGAACCAGTGTTTTGATCCGATTCATCTTCACCGCTTTGGATATATTTATACTCTGCCGCACTCAGGCGGCGCTGCTCTGAGGGAATCCTATAGAAAACGCGCCAGAGGATAAGCCAAACGAACCCGAATGAGCCTGTAATCAAAAAAGCTGCCTGCCATCCATACGCAGCTAGTAACCAGGGCACGAGTATGGGGCCCAGACAAGCTCCAATATTAGAGCCTGAGTCAAGTATCCCGATTGCCAAAGCACGCTCCTTCTTGGGAAACCATTCAGCGGTAGTCTTCACGCCGGCGGGGTAATTCCCTGATTCCCCAAGTCCGAGCAAAGCCCTGACAACTCCAAAACCAAGAGTGCTTTTAACAAAAGCATGCATAACGGCTGCAACACTCCATACTGTAACTGAAATTGTATAACCCAGTTTAGTACCAATCCGATCGATTACTTTACCATAGACCAATTGCCCTATTGCATAACATGCCGTGAAAGCCATGACGATCCGGCTGTAGTCGATCTCACTCCAACCAAAAATTGTTTCAAGTTCGGGCTTTAACAAACCAAAGATCTGCCTGTCAATATAATTTATAGTCGTGGCTGCAAATAACAGAAAGGCAACAAACCACCGATAATTTCCTACTCTTTTTGCTGTGATAAGATTTTGCGGGTCCATAACAAAACTAAATTATGCTGTTAGACGTATCATTGCTCCTGCACCATTGAATGACCAAATTGCGACTACTGCGAGCCCGCAGGGGTTACGCTGCCCACATGCATGCATATGCATATTCCGCTCGCGATCTCGCGCTATCTGCTCGTTGTTTATTCCACGGCATGCATCTTCTCCCTGTTGAGGACGCTTGCGGAGTCCTGATCCAGAAATAACATACAATTTTTATGGCTCTGTAGCACAGAAGCCGGATATAGATTGCCGATTGGTTGTTCGACGCTGTTTTTCACCGCCAATGCTTTTCTCTTGTCGGGAACAGAGCACACAATGTGTGTTGATTTCAGGATCTGTTTGATGGACATGCTGATGGCCTGACGGGGTACTTCTTCAATACTTTTAAACCAGCCCTCGCCAAGCTGTTGCTTACGGCAGTTTTCATCCAGGTTAACCGTGATGTACGGTTCATCAGTGTCGAAATCCGCAGGGGGGTCATTAAACGCCAGATGACCGTTTTCTCCGATGCCTACGAGGGCGACGTCAATCGGGTGTTGCTTAATGAGACTCCCCAGTCTGTCGCATTCAGCTTTCACGTCATTTTCTCCATCAATCAAATATGCAGCTTTTAAAGGCGATACTTTTGACAAAAATCTTTCCTTCAAATACTTTCTGAAGCTAGCAGGATGCGTTATAGACAAACCAATGTATTCGTCAAGGTGAAACATCGCTACTTTACTCCAATCTATTTCCTTTTCATGGATCAATTGGTTCAGTGTTTCAAACTGGCTGGTCCCTGTGGCGAGAATGATGTTTGCGCCTCCCCGGCGTTCAATTGCTTCCAGGATCAACCTGGCGGCTGTCTGCCCGGCGGCTTGCCCCAACTTGACGCGATCACTTGCAATATTAATTTTCATTTTCAGCGTTTATAAATGATGAGAAACTTTTTTCCAACTCATGTCAAGTACCAGATATTTGCTGTTGTTGGCAACCCGCCAACCCAATAAATATGCGATAACGTTTTCGTAATATCTACCTTCGGAATTATCGGATGCGTTCTTGTGAAATTTTTTCCCGCCTGAGCAATCTTTCAACAGATCAATGATCAAGGTACAGTGCGGTCAGTCCGCGGAACCGCAAGCATATTCATCGATAGTAGGAAACATGTTGGAAGGACCGTGTCGATCAATGTTTTTTGTGTCAGTATTTTGCTGCAAAATCTTTTGCCTGACTATTAATCTCATCATCTGTTAAATGATGGCCCGAACTTACGATGATCCTGAATTTGAAAGTCAAAGAACCCCCGGCAGGGATGGTATGATTTAATTCTTCCTTCCCCTTTGTAAAATCCTTTACCCCAAATGGGTTGGCTGCAAACAACCCATAGCCGCGTGCATGCCAGTAAGTTGGATAGTTAATGTTATCAGGATGATCGCAAATAACGACTGAGATCTTTTCTTCACCAATGTTTCCGTAGAGGTCCATCCATTTGGCGCGGGTACTCCAGACGTCTTCGCCCGTAACGCCTTCGCTGCTCCGGTAATTCCCACTAATTCCCTCGTTTGACATTTTTTTAACTTTGGTTGGATCGCCTTTCGCATCGGTAAGAATCACATCCTGGTCTGATGGCAATTCAAGCTGCCTTGCCACACGGATTCCGAACATGCCTTCTTTGGTGTCCTTAAAAACCACCGGTCCACCGCCAGCAGCAGTCAGCGTCTCTATCCTGTCAATTATGCGAAGTGATCCCCTGGCGATAAAGTGATATTCCGTTGCCTCAGCCAAAAGTTCCTTTCCTGAAGGATCGATCCAGCTCGCCGTTGTTACCATCGTGGCTTCGCCAGCTCCTTCCTTCAGTTCCTGAATACCAAGATGTTTTATTTGGCCGCCGTCAACATTCCTTTTTCCGGTGGAACCGTTCCCCCAGAAATCATAACCATTGACATTCCCATAGTTTAACCAATTGCCCACTTGATGAATATGGTCCATTCTTTCACCTTCTCGTGGTTTTAATGGAAATCCACGTGTAATCTCAGTTCCGGATGAAGTTAGTATCGGATAAAGTATGGGCTTATATACATTGTCAGGCCAGCGGTAACTGGTAAAGAGTTTTCCATCAACCATAACGTCCACGTTCTTATCAGAATCATTCCTAACAAATTCAATCCTGGGATGCTGCGATTGTTCATCGTTCTGTGCATGCTGCTCTTGTTCAACTTGTTTCTCCGGTTTGGAAGTGCAGGAGGCAAACAAAATAACAGTTAACGATACGATTGCAATGGGTGATAGCTTCATAATATCTTTGTCTACAGGTTGTTTACAACTATTGAATTAGCCTTAAGGTCAAACTTCATCGGGCAGGTCATACGGTGGCCGGCGATTCGCCGACAGCATGGTATCTGCCTCCGGATCGTTTGCGAATTTTTCATATTCACCCATAAATTTCAATTCACGTCCCAGGCGATAAGAGATATTTGCCAGTAACGCAAGTGCAGAGGAATAAAACCCTTCGTTAATATCACAGTGAAGCGTTTCATTTTTACCAGTGCGGATAGCGTCGAGGAGATTAACGAAATGTTCCGTCCCTGATGAGCCGGCAAGCGACTCCTGTTCCTCTTTCTGGATTGTAGAAGTTGCAAAAGGTTCTTTCTCACGTTTACGAAAAGCCTTCCATATACCACCGTTCAATTCCAGATACCCATCCGTGCCATAAAACATGTTGCCGACTTTTACATCAAGACTGGATTCGCCATTTGAATAGCGTCCACGGGTTTCAAACTCAAGCATTTTCCCGTCGCTGTACTTAAACACGGAGGTTTGAGTGTTCGGTGTTTGCTGTGCGCATTCTTCAGGATCGATTCCGTAAATGCCGCCGGTAGAATAAACGGAGACAGGGTGCATGTTTTTGTTCAAGCCCCATCGTGCGATATCGAATTGGTGCGGCCCCTGGTTTCCGGTATCTCCGTTTCCCGTATCCCAGAACCAGTGCCAGTTGTAATGGCTGCGTTTCTCGTTATATCGGCGATAAGGTGCCGGACCTAACCAGCGATCATAGTGAAACGTGGCAGGGGGCTCGCTGTCTTTCGCAATGCCAAAGGAATCGCGGGGTTTGATACACAGCCCGCGGGCAGCATATACGTCGCCGATGCCGCCTTCATGCAGGAATTTCATTGCTTCGATGACACTCACATCGGAGCGGTTTTGAAATCCGACCTGAACGCGTCTGTTATATTTGCGGGCCGCCTCGATCATTTTACGTCCCTCCTCCATATTATGCATCGCCGGCTTTTCAACGTATACATGTTTGCCAGCCTGGCAAGCCCAAATCGTGCCAAGCGCATGCCAATGATTGGGTGTGGCGAATGACACGATATCAATATCCTTGTCATCGAATACCTTTAGCATATCCCATTCAGTCAAAGGTTTCGCGCCGGTCTTTTCCAGGACTGTTTTCACTCGTTTATCGAAAAGCAGTTCGTCCGTATCGCAGAGGGTTTTCAATAAGACGTTATGACTGCTTTTCAGTTTGCACCAGGCATTGATGTGGGAACCGCCGCGACCATTAATGCCTACCACCGCCACATTGACGCGGTCGTTGGCACCAACAATCGATGCGTATGATTTAGCACTGAACCCCATGCCGCCCATCGCTATTCCTGCACCTCCTATTACGCCTTTCCTGATAAAGTCCCTTCGTCCTTTCATTTTTTGACTTGAGTTATGTTTAACAAATTCATTTCGTCTGCGGTATGTTATTTTATTCCAGAAGCAAAACATCCTGAGCTTTACAGCGCGGGGGCACATGCCAATTTTTTGTGAGCTGAAATTATCAGACCATAATATGTCCAAAAATTCTCCATGCGAATTCCGACGCGTACTATTGATCAGAGAGGGTAAGGCAACATACAGATTAATTCGGTCGCCTCGTAAGCAGGGATTAAATAAAACAGCGATAACGTTTCCGAAGCAACGTACGTAACATGATGCAAGACCACCCCGCTGATGTATCAGCTCTGGGATTGCGACTATGATAACAAAAAACAGAATCAACCGATGCGAGTAATTGCGGATGAGTACGCAGAGGAAACCTATGAATTGAAATAAAATATTCTTTTCTCGCGGGCAGCCTCGTAAATCGCCAAAACAATTTCCACCGCCTTTCGCGCTTCTACCCCGTCAATTTCAAAGCGTCTGCCAGCGTCAATCGCGTCAATGAATGCGGCGATATTTTTTGCATGCAGCTTAAACGATATGGCGGCGGGATCAGATACGCCGCCCCCGCTACCGATGTCATTAAACTGATTCTGGATCTTTTGATCGGCTTCTGTTTGTTCAGCGAACTGCCATACTTTAAAACTGTTTTCAACCTGCACAACAGTACCTTTTGTTCCGGTAATCTCCAGACGACGAAATTGTCCTGGAAAGGAAGCAGTCGAACCGAAGACCATTCCCAGCGCCCTATTTTTGAACTGCAAAATTGCGGTTGCGGTATCCTCGACTTCAATAGCATGTCCCAGCGTTGCGGTATATGCCTGTAACGACTGCGCCGGCCCCATCAGGTATTGAAGAAGATCTATCATATGGATAGATTGGTTTATTAAGGCGCCACCACCATCGAGTTTCCAGGTGCCGTGCCAGCTGTCGTTGTAATAATTGTCACTTCTCCACCAGGGTATATGAACCGAGGCGTAGTTAATCGTGCCAAATCGCCCCGTTTCAATTGCGTTTTTTAATGGCTTGATCGTTTCATCAAACCGATAATTAAAGATCCCGCCAAGATATGTTCCGGCTATCGCGTGCGCTTCAATCATTCTATCAATACGTTCCAGGGATATTTCCAGTGGCTTCTCGCATATGACATGCTTACCATATTTGGCGGCCGCGATGGTTGGTTCCATGTGTGTTCCACTCGGTGTAGCAATCGTCACGATGTCAATTTCTCCTGAGCGTAGCATTTCATCATAACTTGAAAATACGCTGCATTGATATTTCTCCGCCAAAGCCCGAACCTTCTCCGGATTTGAACCGCAGATGCCTCTGAGCGTTGCGTTGTTCAAACTCTGAATAGCTTTCGCATGAAAGTCAGCGATCATCCCGGCTCCGATAATTCCAAAGTTCCAGTTCTTCATTTCATAATCAGGTTTAGCTCATTTTTTGTTCAACGAAGTTAATGATCGGATAAAGTTATGCCATTATTTCTTCCCGAAAGAGAGCAGAACACTGCGTTCTGTTCGGCTTTCTTAAACCGGTTTAACAAGATGAACCCCTTCGTAAAAATGAACCGGTCATTCATTTTTTCCTAAGGGGTTCAAGAGGGTCTCAGTATATTCGTTTGTGGCGCTACGTCAATTTAACCAGGTTCGTCGATCCTCCTGCCTGAAGCGCGACATCCATTCCACGTTTATTTGTTTTCCATGCGCCTCTCGTAAAGTCGGGTATCTTGACACTGCCACCTTCATGGGCTACTGACCATTCGCTTAAAGGAGTAATGGAGGTCCACAGCGCGGCATCGTAGACATCCATGTCTAATGGAAGTCCGTTGCGAAGGCAATCGATAAGTCGCCAGTCACTTGCTGTTACACGTTCATAAGAACGATCTCCGCGTGCACCGCCGGCGCGGGAGAGTTTCTCCTTGAACTTCTTAGAGATATCTGGTGTGTATTTTTCCACAAGGGCATTGAACTCTGCCTCGGGAAGCCACTCTTCGCTGAGGGCGATGCGTGAAGGTCCGGCATCATATATTCCTTTCGTCCCGCTGATCATTTGAAATCTGGCACCGGGACGCAGGGTGCTGATATCATGCTGGAGCATAATCGTGCGTCCTTTGTGTGTCCGGATAATCGTCGTATTCATATTGCCCCGGAATTTAAGGCCGACATAGGGCTCAAAATAACCGTCTTTGGCAGCAAGCTCTTTCATCTTCGGTCCCATCGAGAAATCGTTTCCGGAAATCGAAACCATGTACTCCATTTTGTCTCCATAGTTGAGATCCATCATTTGAGCCAACGGTCCCAGGCCATGTTGCGGATAGAGATTTCCGTTTCTGTCAATATTTTCTTTCAACCTCCACGGGCGATAACCATACCAGCCATTTTTATCTCTTGTCCATCTGCCTTCATAACCGGATACTCTGTCATGGATGTAATGCCCTTCAGCATGGACAATGTCTCCAAAGAATCCCTGCCTTACCATATTCAGCACTACGGCAGACATTCCGTCGTGACATGAGCCACAACCCATGAAACAGTGTTTACGGGTTTGTTCAGATGTCTCCACTACCTCCCAGATTTCGTCAATGGTTACACCCACAGGAAGTTCCGTGTAGACATGTTTATCGTGTTTCATGGCGCGGATGGCAATGGGCGCATGTAAATCCCATGGGGTTGCGATATAGATCAGATCGATATCATTGCGATCGCATACTTTTTTCCATTCTTCTTCACCGCCTGAATAAGCATCGGGCTTATGACCAAGGGGTTTAATGGCATCGATCGCCGCGCTGATATTTCCAGGGATCAGATCACATAACGCCTTGATTTCAACGCCCTGGATACTGGCGAGTCGTTGAACAGTGCCGGATCCGCGGCTTCCTACGCCTATAAAGCCTATTCTGACCAGATCGATTTTGGGCGCGCCATACCCATGCATATTGAAGGTCTGATCACCCGTTTTATGGAAAGGCTTTATGTTTTGAGATTGGGCGGTTTCTACAATCATTCCGGCGCCCGCCATTCCGGCAAGTTTTAAAAAATTTCTGCGATTATTTTTCATGTGTCAATGTGTTAGCGTTGGATTTATTAGATGTTGTATTTACCAAAGCAGCCTATGCTATACCGTCGTCCAGTTCATGATTCGTTTTGCGTTGTCGTGGTACAAAGCCTTTAAGACGGAGTCGGGAAGTTCCAGCCCGTAGTATCGCCACCACACGCGGCCTTCAAAGTACTCATCGTCGCTTTCAAGCAATCGCCACCAGTTCTGATACATACCCTTTTCCATTCCCATGTCGGTTCCAAAAAGAACACGGCTTGGGTATTTTGTCAGAAATTTCGCCACCCTGCGCGGCTGACGTCCTACCTCATAATCACGCGCGGAAATATCGAGATAGAGGTTAGGGAAATCATCGAGTGTCTTTTCCAGTCGTGTGAGATCATGTCCAAGGTTGGCCAGATGGCAAGCGATAAAGGTTATGTCCGGATGCTTTGCAAGCAGGCGAGGGAGAGAGGTTATTAAGTCTTCAAAAGATAAACCCTTGTCGTCATGTTTGTTAAAACTTTGAAAGACTGGTGTGCGCTCCTGGAAAACATCGGGTAGCTGCCACGAGGACGGATGGTCTGCAATGTGAATGTTTACTGGCAGTTTGAGTTCGGCACATTTGTTCCAGAAAGGATCCAGGCGTGCATCGTCGGCATGTAACCTTTTATCAGGGGCCAGATTTTTATCACGTGTAAGCCCAAAGCCCTTGTCGCTGAGTTCACCTACACCACGCGCCCCTTTTTTGTAACAACGCTCAAGTTCGGAAGCTGCCCGCTCCGGGTAATCAGGCTTATCAATATCTGTTTTTTCCAAACCACAGTACAATTGAAACTGGTCCGGGAAGGAACCCAGATACATTTCTGCAAGCTTGTCGAATTCATCCCCTGTTGCGCCGGTCAATACTACCGATGTATCAATGCCAGCTTCGCGCTGCGTGTTCACCCATTCGGCTAACGCGATCTCCGGTTTTTTCTCGTCAGCCCTTCCCGGATAATTGTGAACATGAACATCGATCGTGGAGTACCTGGCCTTCGGAAGAAAAGTCTTCTGACCGACAACCGAGGACTTCGGCGCATAGTCTTTTAGCAGCACCGAGTCCATAGGTCCCGGACCTTCCGGTACTCCCGGCCCACTCCAGCCACCGTACTTCACCTCCCGCCATTCGGGATCCGAATTCCAGTTCTTGTTTGCTGTTTTTACCTCTTCGGTGGCGCCTCCCGCCGCTGTTCCTGAATTGCAACCCGGTAGAATACTGGCCCCTGCAGCACTCATGCCAGCAAGCTTTAAAAAATTTCTACGGTTCTTTTTCATTTGATTAATGGGCTTTTACGTAACTGATTTTTTACACGCTCTGATAATATCAGCTGAATCAATATCCCGGGTTCTGTTCAATGAGCGAATTCTGATCAATCACCTGCTGCGGGATCGGAGCAAGATAGTTCCATGCATTAAAATGTGCAGGCTGAAAATCCTGTACGGTGAAAGTACGCTCACCGGTAACCGGATCTTTATGCACATTCATTCTCTGACGTGTTTGACTGAAAACTTCTTCCGCAACCTTCCAGCGTCGGACGTCAAAGAACCGGTGTTCTTCAAAGACCAGCTCTATGCGGCGTTCATTTACGATTTTATCCCAGAGGGCTTGTCCGCTTTCCGTAATATCAGGCATATTTACACCTGGTCTGCTTCTTACTTTGTTAACATATTCCCGGGCGGTTTCTTCGTCTCCAAGCATAAAGGCTGCCTCAGCGTAATTGAGTAATACCTCGGCATAGCGGAACCAGATCCAGGTTGGAGAACTGCTACCCGCGGCGTTACTAGTGCATCCACACTCGGATTCATCGATGAATTTTCTGATGTAATAGCTTGTTTCGCTGGCGTTCCATGCGGACTCAAAACCATCAGGAGAATCCTGTCCTCCGGGTGTGAAGGTTTCAATGGTTCGTTCCTTAAATGGCGCCCCATCGTATAATATCGTACTGTAAAACCGCGGATCACGCTGAACGTATGGATTTTGAGGATCATAACCTGAGCCTGGTTCGTCGATCTTCAAGCCATTCGACATTTCAAAGTCATCGACCAGATTCTGGAGAGGGTGTGAATGTGCAAAGCCGAGCCATCCATTCGGGAACAGTAACCTTTCGACTGTGACCTCCAGATCAACGTCTATATTCTGAGGCCGTCCCCAAATGATTTCCTCCGTGTTGTATCCGCCTGCTTCAGTAAACAAAACCTTGTAATCATCATGGAGCTGATATGTGTTTAAATCGATAATAGCTTTTGATGCATCCGCAGCGGCCTGCCATTTCGCCAGATCATTCGTTGGATTGTTCAGCGGGCTGGCTGCATAAAGTAAGGCTCTGGCTTTGATCGCCATAGCCGCTCCCTTGGTTACCCTGCCATCATTTGCTGCATTGTAATCTGCAGGTAAAGCATCGATTGCTGCATCCAACTCGGAGAGAACAAAGGCCATCACTTCATCATATGAATTTCTCGCAACCCTGAAGTCATCTCCCAGTGAGAAGGGCTCGGTTATCAGGGGAACGCCACCATAATGACTGATAAATCTAAAATAGGAATACGCTCTTATTGCCCGCATTTCAGCTCCTAACCTTTCTTTCAGTTCCGGGTCTATAGATGACGTTTCGATTTTTTCTAAAAATATATTCGCCTGACTAATCGGCTTCCAGTAAGTCCAGTCATTCGGACCGGTCCAAATATCCAATGGACCCGAATAAGCAGGCGACGCATTGCCCGTGATGATGATTTGAATATTCGTTGCTGAGTTCCGTGAATTGGATTCATCACTCATATTGGCATATGGCATAAAGCGCCAGCCATTCTTGTTTTGAAATCCAAAGGGAATGGTTTTGTATGCGTTGTTTGCGAACGCTTCCACCAACGCCTCATCCTCCCAGATTGCCGCATCCGAATAACTATCGATAGGAGTCTTTTCCAAAACGTCATCGCACGAACTTGCTATCACCGTCGACAAAACAAGCGCGAATGATACGAATCTCCATTTCTTATTGCTTATAGACATTATCTTCTTTTTCATGATTGATTTATTTAAAGACACTTCAGCTTAGAAACTAATGTTCATCCCGACGTTAAAGATTTTCGTCTGTGGATAGAAATCTCCTGTTGAATAACTAAACCCGTCGTGTTCACTTGACTCGGGAGTACCCTCGGGATCATACCACTTAATGTCAGATAGCGTAAACAGGTTGCTTCCGTTCACAAATATCATCGCGGAGGTCAGCCCAACCCTGGAGAGGATATTTTCCGGCAGCGTATAATCGATCTGCAATGTCTTTAACCTCAGGAATGATGCATCCTGCAACCAGAAGGTACTTGGCATACCACTCACTTCACCTTCTCCTGCTCCGTCTTCCTGTGGGAGGATCGGATATTTCGAGTCCATGCTACCCGGCACGTATCGGTTCACGAGCAATTCACGCAAGCTGTTCTGCGTTGTTCTGGCGTGTTTATGGAAATAGGTCCACGCTCTTGACTGACCGGCGAAGTTCGCGAACACAGAGAATCTTTTGTAGGTCAATGACGCATTAAAACCAAACGTAATTTCAGGAATTGTACCCCTGTCCTGCCTGACTCTGTCTGCCGAATTAATTTCTCCGTCGTCATTGATATCTCTGTACTGGAGATCACCAACTCTTGTGCTGGGCATGATCGGGTTCGAATCCACCTGGTCCTGTGTCCGGAATATGCCGATGGCTTCATAAAGAAGCGGCGTGCCAATCATGGATCCCTCCTGCTTCTGATAGGCTGGCATATCCTGCGGTTCACTGATATCGACGATCTTATTTTTTGCATAACCGATATTTCCTGATACGGAATAGGTGACTGCTTTTGCCGATGAAGGATTATTCCGGTGCGATAAACTGATTTCAAATCCCTTATTTTCAATGACGCCGATATTTTCGTCAGGTAACACAAGGCCGGTGTAAATAGGGACTTCAGTACTCCGGGCAGTCAGAATATTCGATCTCCTTTGTTTAAATACATCCAAGGTCAGTCCCAAGCCACCGTTCCAAAGAATCGCATCCAGACCAACGTTGGAATTTTTGGCTACTTCCCAGGTAATGTTTCTATTCGGCGCAACGCCTGTTTCCAGGATCGCCTGTGTACCGCCGCCAAAATGGGTGCCAATAGGGTCCAGGTTATACATTGACAAATATTGGAACGGGTCGATCTGATCATTTCCCATTTCTCCATAGGATGCTCTTACCTTCAGGTCATCAAGAAAGGTTACATTCTGCAGAAAACCTTCCTCCGAGGCCCGCCATCCGAGGGAAACTCCAGGAAAGAATCCCCAGCGATTGTCTTTGGGGAAAGCGTAAGAACCATCATACCTTAAGTTTGTTTCAAACAAATATTTGTCCTTGAAATTGTAATTAATCCTGCCGAAAAGGTTTTGGCGTCCCCATTCCCTTCTTGTTCCGTTGGCAACCATATTTTCACCGCTACCGGCAAACAATTCCTGTATTGCGGGAGATATAAAATCCTTGCGATATGCTGTGATCGAACGGAATGCTCCCTCCGCCTGTTCAACGGCAACAAAACTTTCAAGCGAATGATCGCCAAATACCTTCTCATATTTGACTTTAAAGTGAAGTAAATAATCCTTGCGCTTGTTGAAGATTTCTTCCAGGTCTGGTTGACTTACCTGACCACCCTTCTTTTCCAGGTACTCACCAGTTTGGCGGTCATAGTTATACACCAGCCATGTATCTCTCCATTCTTTGTTTTCTGTAAACTCTTGTCTAAAAGAGAAATATCCATCAACCCCCAAGCCTTCAATTTTTGGAATCTTAAGGTTGAAGGATGGTTTTACAAAAGTTCGATAAGTTTTATCTGCCCGATATCCTCCGGCTCCAGCCAGGTTAATGGCAGGGTTTTCTCCGGCGTCACCGGGAAGGGAGGCGGGTAGTCCATTCGGGAAGAAGGGAGAAATCAACGGACTTCCATTTGTTCCGAAACTGCCTAAGACCGGCCTCATCCTATCATTGATCTCTCCGTTTATATCCAGTCCCAGTGTGAAATTATCGGTAATATCAACATCAACATTGGACCTTAATGTATAGGCGCTAAAGTCATGAATACCCTTTTTCACCAAACTATTTTCCTTCACGTAAGATCCTGACATGGAATACCGTGCCCGCTCAGTGCCCCCTCTTACATTAAGGTTATGCATGCTTTGCGGTGCAAAATCTTTGAATATAGTGCCTACCCAGTCTGCATTAGGATAATTCAACGGGTCACTACCATCTTTCATGATTTGAATTTCCTGTTCGGTATACAGTGGGGCCAGGTTCTGCATAGTTTCTCTGAACTGATTTACGTATTCAGCGAATTCCCATGAGCTGGCCATCTCTGGCAGTCTGGTCGGGCGAGCAAATCCCTGATTGAACGTATAATTAAACGTGGGCTTACCAACTTCTCCGCGCTTGGTTGTAATGAGAATCACGCCATTGGCAGCGCGTGCCCCGTAGATGGCGGCGGATGCGTCTTTTAAAATTGAGATCTGCTCAATGTCATTCTGATTGATCCGCTGCCATGCACCAGTTTCATCCGGTATCCCGTCAACCACTACCAACGGACTGGAATCACCAGTTGTGCTTCGCCCGCGGATATATATCTCAGATACATTCTCACCGGGTTCACCAGACCTGTTTAAAGTTGTCAGTCCCGGAAGGAGACCGGACAAGGAGTTGGAAAGGCTGGCAACCGGTGCTTTCTTTATCATTTTATCATCCGTGCTTGCTATTGAACCAGTCAACGTCGCCTTGCGCTGGGTGCCATAGCCCACAACAACAACTTCCTCCAAACTCTGCACATCTTCAGCCATGGTTAAATTGATCACTGATCTGCCGCTGACTGCTATTTCCTGCGTAACGTAACCTATGGAGGAAAAAACGAGGATGGCTTCTTTATCAGCCAGATCAATGGTATAGTTACCATTTACATCCGTTACGGTACCCGTGCTGGTCCCTTTAAGTATGATACTGGCTCCGGGTAATGTCTCTCCGTTATCACTTTTTACAGTACCCGTAACAGTCTGTGACTGGCTTCCCTGCTGGGGGGATGCCCGCAATGGCGGACAGAAAAACATTAACATCACCGCTCCAATAACCAGGTATTGGAAGTTGCTAAAATGCGAACGAATCATGGATTGTTTCATGTTGCAAGAGTTACTGAGTAGACAATGTTTCATAGTAAAGAATGGGTTTACTTCTTGAATCGGGTATGTGGAGAGAAATCATATGTAGTAGTAGTCGTTACGAATAAACCGGATCAATCGCGATCACTTCCGCTGCCCGCTCGGTTCCGTGACGGGCTGCAAAACCCGAATGTATATCGATGCGTTGCGAATCTTCCGTCCTTGATAATTTAATCCTACAAATTAATTTGGCCGGGTCATAGGTAATCAATGAATAAAACAGCGATAACGTTTCCGAAAATTTCCGCACTCCTGATAAACAATGCTGAAAGAACCACTTGTGTCATGAAAACTTTCGTTACATTGGATCATCAAGCAGATGGTTGTGACCCGATAATGGTGCAGACCTTCATGAAAGCTTGAGTGCATTGGCGATTTAATCCGTAATGCATCAGAGGCGGAAGACATTAACCGTTCCGTAAAATCGTTCGGCGATCGCCTTAGAGTTTGAGTAGATTGTTGACATCGGTCATTCAACACAAACGAACAACATCGGCCATATAAGGGGGACTTACAGTCTGTGGGCTTTGTGTAACAGTCGCTGTATTAAGTATGCGTTGTAAATTGATTCAAGAGATCAGGACGTGCGAAAACGAAAAGGGATTCTCCTGATCACTGCGTAGCACGATCTGTAACGTGTAAAGTATTCACTTTCTACCGACATTTCTAAGAAATACCAGTGAGGGGCCCGTATCCGGGACGTTTTGATCCTGGCTGCCAGAACGTATTTTAGTTCCTGCTCCCCCGAGTACAATATCCTTATATCCGTTGCCATCCAGATCTGCAATGTCTAGTGTAACCCATCGTGCAGGAATGTTTTGTTGCAGGGATTCCGCAGAGAAAGAATAGTTTCCGAGATTTTTCAGATACACAAAGTCGCGGCGTGGCATCGCCTTCCGATCAGGAAAATAGGAAATGGCGACAATGTCCATGTCACCATCACGATCAAAGTCTTCCGCAGAACATTTATATGCTCCGTCCATTTGAAAAAAATACACCTCTTTGAAATTATTGTTTCCGTCATTCTGGAAGATACGGATTCCATGATAGTCTTTTAAGACAGGCGGATAATCACCGTTGTCGCCATTGCAATACAGAATGTCCAGATGGCCGTCATCGTTTATATCAACCAACTCAAAATACACGGATCCGTAGGCAGGGTTGAACCTCAGCACGCTCCTCTCTTTAAATTCACCATTCCCTTCATTGATGAAAAAAGAGATTCCTTCGTCCCCCTGTGCAAACAATACAGCAACATCTTTATACCCGTCTTTATTGAGGTCATTGACCTGCATCCGGATAGCGCCGGCTACATTCTTAAGAACTGATTTTTGAAAGCTGCCTTTTCTTCCTTGTGCGTGCCTGTACAAATTAACCGCTCCGGTATAATAGCCGAAGTCTGCGATTAACAGGTCGTCCCGCCCGTCACCGTCCATATCTTCAAAAATGGTTTGCAAAGGCCGCCTCAGATTATCCAGGAAGCTGTTAAATAAAGTATATTTTGTTTCATCGGGCGCACGAAAGATATGCAAGAGCCGTCCACGCGGATTATTCGATGGCAACAAAATCAAAGGACCGACAAGGGTAAGGGAGAGCGTGTCAATGCTAATAGAGAGGTCTACCGGGGGAGCGGGCAGTTTAATTTCCTGAATGATCTTAAAGTCCTTGTTTAAAATTGTTAGCGAGCCTGCATTCGCTTTTGAACCACCTACATAGACGTTGGATGATGCTTCATCTATTTTAACCAGTGTCGTCAACGGCGTCTTTGTAGTATAGCGCGGGATGATAACTTCAAATCTTTTCAACGGCGCCAATACAGGATTGTTGATTGTATTCGATCGCGTGGATTCCGGCGCTGAAGAAACATAATAGTCGACGATCTTTTGCCAGCTCTCCTCATCTATGATCGGGAGCTCTGGAAATATATTATGCTGGAGCACCATATCTCCGTCAATTGCACCCGCCAATACTTTACTCCGTGGGACCTCCTTTTCATAAATTCCGAATCGCCTTCCCATTAGCGGCAGTACGGACCGCTGCCATGTATTCTTATCTAAAATCGAGGGATCAGGGTAAAGATGGCAGGACTGGCAATACTTCAGTGACAGTTCCTTGCCGTCTGAAATTGCGTTGGACCGGTCATGTATTTCGTTGTCAGGCGTTTTCGTCTGATCATTTGATCCACAACAGCATAGCATCCAGGCCAGACTCAGCTTCACTATCGAACGTCTTATTTTCATTTCTATCGGATGAATTAAATGCGTCAGGCATCATGTCTACAACGCATGGGATGGACGGCGCTCTGCATTTTACCGGATAATATGGCGTAAACGTCCGTAAGATGCGCAAATATTTCCAAAGACATTTTGTTGTTGTATTCCATACAGCGAGAACGTTTCCGGAAAATTGACAGGAGGTGGTTGACAAGAAGTAATTTTTATTAAATTCCCAAATAATCAAACTTCTACATCCTTTATGATGCGCCATCAGAATACTACAATAAAAGACGTAGCCCGGTCACTTGGTGTTTCAGTAGCTACCGTTTCCCGTGCAATGCGGGACTCCTATGACGTAAGCCAGGAGACGAGAGAGAAGGTTTTGAGAATGGCAAGCAAATTAAACTACAAACCCAATGTTAATGCACAGGGGCTTGCTTCCAATCAGACATATAATATTGGAATTATCCTGCCATTCATCACCAATTATTATTTTTCGACTGTCATTACCGGTATTCAGGAAGTGGCCTGGAGCAAAGGCTATAATATTATTTTATATGTAACCGATGATTCCGAGGAAAGAGAATCCTCCATTCTTGAAAATTTATCCCTCAGTCGCCTCGACGGGCTGCTGGCATGTATTTCTTCTCATTCAAACTCGTGCGACTATTTTCAGAAGATCATTGATCAAGGGACACCAGTCGTATTCTTCGATCGTATTCCGGCAATGATAAAAGCATCAAAGGTAATGCAGGACGACAGCAACGGTGCGTTTGAGGCGACTGAACACCTTATTCTCAATGGTTACAGAAGAATTTCCCACATTTCAGGACCCAAAGGTTTTGCGCTAACAGAAAATCGGGCGAAAGGGTATCGCGATGCGCTTAAAAAGCATAACCTGCCGATAAGGGAGGAATGGATCATTCACTCCGGTTTTTCACAGAGCCATGGGGAACAAGATGTGTTTAAGCTACTTCAATGCGAGCAAAAGCCAGATGCCATTTTTGCTGTAAATGACCGGAAAGCGGTAGGTGCAATGCTGGCTTTGAAGAAAATGAACATTAAGATCGGAAAAGAAATGGGAGTCATTGGTTTCACCGATGATCCAGTTTGCAGCATCATTTCCCCCCAGCTAACCACAATTGCCGAGCCGGCATTTGAAATCGGTACAAAAAGTGCTGAGTTGTTGATTCAACACATTACAAAGAAAAATTTTTCTGCCAATGAAGTAGTATTACCTGGGAAATTAATCGTGCGCGAATCGACGGTTCGATAATACGTCCGAATGACCCCGGCCGTACAAGGTATTAGAAATTGATTCCGACCATTGTCAGTCCGGGTTTGAGTCCCGGCCACTTTACCCGGGGAGCGGCTTATCGCCTGTCAAACTGCGTAAGGTTAAGGTGGTGTTCAATCTTTTCATTAGAGAAAATCATCTCCTCCCAGTTTACCCTTTTTCCCTGTTCCGCGGCCTGTCTTCCCAGGATCGCTGTCAAAGTTGATGCCGATCCGCTTCCGGTTTCATTCAAATAATTACCCGACTGGATACTGTTGATGAACGCTTTTTCCTTGTTAGCGTCCGCATCATGAAGTGAGGAAAGAAATACTCCGGCCGCCCGTTGCTCGGCGGTCACTTCCGATTCCTGTCTCAGCACCCCTGAATCCCATGCATTATCACCCTTGATGAAGACACCTCCGCTATAGTGCGCTTCTGCAATCCCTTTGTTTCCGATGAAACGCGCACAGACATCACCAAACTGATTACCGATCTGGCTACAGTGAAAGCTGACGTGCGTACCTTGAGGATATTCATAGACGGCCTGGTAGTTGTTCCACGCGTCACCGAATTCGGCTCCCTGATTGTTACTTCCCGTACCGATCGCGGAGCGCGGATGTCCCTGAAGCGCCCAGTTGCACACGTCGAGCATGTGAATTCCCTGATCGAGCAGTATGCCACCCGACAGATCCCTGAAATGAAAATGGTTCCTGATGCGCGCTTCATCATAGGGAATGTCTTTATAGGGTTTCAGTTTAACCTCGGACGAAAAATAATACAGCTGCGCATTCAACACGTCACCAATGTCTCCCCGATGAAT
>JBARAD010000125.1:0-9410 GCA_049791675.1 Chryseosolibacter sp. | reverse complement strand
CGCATCGCCTGTATCGATTCTATGGAGGCGGATCAGTATGACCAGATAAACGAGTGCACTCCGGGAATAAATTTAATACCCACGGGAAAATCTCCAGGTCATAGATTGACAATTCCTGGACTAAAATAAAATAGGTGAGCGTGTGACTGAATGATGAGGATCAGGGCGCCGGGTGATTTAAGTCAGCATGTGGAGGATATATTTGATAAAAAAGTCTGCGCCATTCCTGCGAGCAGAATGCATTCCCGGTCGTGGGGTTACATGGACAGCCTCGCTGTTCAGTTTGTGCGCGCGCTCTAAAATAGTCCCCAGACCCTGATAGCGAGGGAAATAAGGATGATGATCAGGAAGATAGTGAACCAGATGTGTTTATGTTGAAGCTTCATATGCAGATATTTATCGCAGGTCAATGTTCAAACAGCCAGCGCAGGGGAGCCGGTTTGCGTGCAGGTACGAGGCCGTACTTGGCAATGCTATGTTGTTTTATAAAGGCGACGGCCTCCGCGATGGAGTCCGTTACAAGGATCAGGTCCAGATCTTTCTGCGAAATGGTCTTTTTTAACTTCATCAGTTCGATATGTTCAAGGAGATCCTTGTGATAGAGGCGGTCGAATACAATGATCGGAAACTGCCTGATCTTTTTTGTTTGTGTGAGCGTGAGTGCTTCAAAGAATTCGTCGAGTGTGCCGAATCCGCCGGGAACCACAATAAACGCAAAGGAATACTTTATCAACAGTGTTTTTCTGACGAAGAAGTAACGGATCTTTACCCACTTGTCCAGATACTGATTGTGCGTTTGTTCCATTGGCAGTACGATGTTACAGCCAACTGATTTTCCGCCGACATCTTTTGCCCCGCGGTTAGCCGCTTCCATCAGTCCTTTGCCGCCTCCCGTCATGATGGTGAATCCGAGTTTAGCAATTTCGCCCGCTGCTTTGCGGGTCATTTCGTAATACGCATGGTTTTCATCAAACCGTGCGGAGCCGAAAAATGTTACGCAGGGTCCGACGAAATGAAGCGCCCTGAACCCTTTGATGAACTCGAGTAGTACTTTTACTGTGAACCTGAATTCTTCGTAGCGCGACTGCGGGCCTCGCAGGAATTTGATCTCTGATTTTACTTCGCTTTGAGCTTCTGACATAGTGCTGAGGTTTTGGACTAAATTATTGTTAAGGCTGATCAAGTAATATGATTTTTGCCAAAGGCGGTGCCTTTAACCGGATGATCCGTATCATTGGACGCGTATGACTCTGGTCATTTGTACGGGGATTGAATTTGTGATAATTTGCGCAGTACTCAATTACGGGTTGTATGACGCAAAAGCTGCTTGATAGGGAACTCGCCGGCCGCTTGTTAAGCAAGAAGTTGGAGGACTATGCGGATTCAAATTCGGTGGTCTTCGGAATTCCACGCGGGGGTGTTTGTGTTGCAGCTGAAATTTCACAGGCCCTGGCTCTTCCACTGGAAGCGATTTTCTGCCGCAGGATCAACCATCCTGCGGACCATCACAGAAGTATCGGCTCGGTGAGTACCAAAGACGTTTGTGTTCATGATTGTTCACATACGATCCCACAGGATTATATCGCTCACCAGATTGCATTGTTGCGCAACGCAGTCGGGTACGAGCGGGAATATTTTTATGGTGGTCGTACGCCCGCGGCGGTGCATTATAAAACTGTTATTCTGACGACGGATGTACTGGCAACGAGTGATTCGATACTTGCCTGCATTCGCGAGCTCAAGAGGCAGGAGCCGCTGAAATTAATTGTTGCTGTACCGGTTGTCAGCGCCGAGGCTGCCAGGATTATTCGCAGTGAGGCCGATGATATTGTATATTTGCGCATTGAACCTTTTATCAGGTCTGCAAATGATTACTATATCCATTTTCCGGACATCACAGATGAAAAGGTGAAGGAATTGCTTGAGTCAGGGAAGAAATACAGCGGATCATCTTACCAGTTCTTTTGATGTTTATCGTCATTTGATAAAAAAACAGATTCACCTTGCCGATGAATCTGTTCTTTTTTATCCAAACCTTTCATGGATTGTGTTCGGATTGAGAAGGTTTGTAACGTTTATTCTGCCTGCGCGGGCGCTGAAAAGATCGACTGGATCTTCCTCGGCAATGTTCCCATGGCCTGGTCTATTTCTTCTGCGCTTACGTAAAGTTTCATCGTTTCCACGACCGCTTTTACAGCTTCCAGTATTTCATCTTTGCTGCTGAAATCGCGCCATGCTGAACTGCCTTCTTCATAAATGAGTTCGACAATGAAGTCGTCGACGGTCTTTATTCTTTTGTGCTCGCCTCTTTTCCAGCCCTCGACGTATACGCTTTTTATCGCCATGGGTAACTGCGATAGCAGTTGGAGGGATTCTTCGAACGTTAAATGGTTTCGGAGTACCCTGAACGTTGTTCTCAGAATACGGCTGGCGTGTCCACGGTCAGATGTGCCGAGGTTTACCTGGAGCTGATGCAGGAACTCGTTTCCTTTCATCGCGTATTTTTCAAAATCAAGTGTCATGTTAGTAGTGTTTAGAAAGTTGTATGGTTCATAGCGTTGATATCGCTGAGCAGGGTTTTTTCATACCGGCCTGAGCTTCTTGTTATTTTGATTCGATACACCACTGCTTTAAATTCTTTTTCAATGATTAAAGGCGGCTCCGCCAGTGCATGCGAAGGCCTGACCGTTTCACTTGTCATGAACGGGATGAGGCGGTCTGTCAGGATCTTCATTCCTGTTTTCTGTTCCTTTTCGTTTTTCAGTTCTTCAAAGTCGCCCCAGAGCAGAACGCTTCTCCAGTTTGCCATATTTTCAATTGCATCAACCTGAAAACATACATGGGGATTTTTTCGCATCATCCTCACTTTTAGTCCTTCCTTGGAATGCGCATAGATGTAATCGCTAGCGTAGACATAGGTCACCGGTACGATGTACATTTCATTTTTCACACAACAACCGATCCTTCCCACGAACTGGCTTTGCAATACGTGCCGGATTTGTT
The DNA here is from genome assembly GCA_049791675.1 of Chryseosolibacter sp. Classification (GTDB taxonomy): domain Bacteria; phylum Bacteroidota; class Bacteroidia; order Cytophagales; family Cyclobacteriaceae; genus Chryseosolibacter. Next base: position 6,407 of record JBARAD010000125.1, on the reverse strand, counting down.
CCTTGCTGAGTGTCCCAAGCATGACCTGTGGATTTATGGCTTGTTAAATTCCATAAGCGATAATTCTCCCAACACCTTGCCGGTATCACGTTCCCATGCAATGATCTCACGGATAAGATCGGCGACCGTATCCATCTCCAGTTCCATGGCAAATAGGTATGCCGTTTTATAACCAGCCAATTTATATGCATTTATGTTTTGCATGCAGCTCACCATCATGATATCTTTCAGGTGCGGTGATGTTGCATACGTGAGCATATGTTGGGTCTCTTCCAGAAGTTTGTTGATTACTTCGTTCTTCCTTTCCAACGGCTTCAACAAGTAGTTGAATATGCGTTTGAGCTTTAAGAGTTTGTCTTCTGCGCTGCCGATATATCTTGTGAGTTGCGCCTTCACTTCACCGGAAGTGATCTGACTGTTACATGTTTCAAATTCTTCCCGGATCTTTGTTTCAGCGTAATACAGTCCCTGGAGTTGGTACGCCAGGGCATCTTCGAATGTCGTTATGCTCGTCTTCATTTCGTAGCTGGATCTTGTTTGAAAGATATTCCTGCGGTGAGTGAGACCAAATGATATTGATTGCAGAGTCAAGTGATTGATGTCATGCCCGCCTGTTTCCCGCTGGTGTCAGACGCCTGGAAAAGCGGAGTGAATGGCTCCGCTTTTTTGCATGTTGTTTTACGCGAACACCTCGAGATCCACTTCTATTTTGTTGTCGACCGCTGTAACGCCGGGCGCTGCCCATGCGACCTTCTCCGCTTCTTTCTTCTCTGCCCAGGACCTGACCTTGCCGTGGAGCGTGATCTTGTTTCCGGAGGGTTCTATGTTGATGGTAGAAGAATCCAGTGTGGCGCTTCTGTGATATGCCGCTGCGATCTTGCGCTGAATATCCTTTGTGTCGATGGGTTTCGATTCAATCACGATGTTGTTGGTCACGCCACGTACTGAAACAAGATCTTCGACCGATTCCTGGGCGTTTCTTTTTTCATATTCCCAGTCCACTTTTCCGTCAAGGTATACCCATCCATTGTCGATCTTGATCTGGATCTTTTCTTCATTGACGGCACTGTTCCAGCGAAGTGCATTGCGGACAGCTTCTGCCACTTCCGTATCGGTCCGTTTCCCGATAACCCCCACTTTTACTTCAATGTCGCAGGCAACGACCCTTACCCCTGACACACGTTGGGCGGCTCGTTCTGTGGCGATCTTTTTCCAATATGTGTCGACCGTCCCGGACAGCGTTACCACACCGTCTTTTGCTGCTACACCGATTTCTGTAGCGACATCCCGTAATTCCGGATCCCATTTGATTTCCTCCATTACGTCGTTTCTTAGTTCTTCATTGGTTTTCATAGTGCATTGATTTATGTTGGAATGAATCGTTTATGCAACAAGATATCGGAGAAGGCACGTCCACAGCTATGATGGAGATCTTCATTGTTCGAGATTTTTGTCCCGGAGACGGGTACAGGAGCGGGCTGGCGTTACTGAGGCGTGTCGTGTCGGATGTTGTCACCGGTAAGCCAGGTAACATTTTGGTTGGTCAGCATAACGAACTGTGCGGGCATGAGTTTTATTCTGATAAAGTGGCGGCTGCCATCTTCGTTTTTGAGGACGTGAATCTTTCCATGCCCGCCATAGCAATAGCGGAACACGCTGCCTTCCGGATTGAGGTGCTTGTCGACGGCGATGTATTCTTCATCGTCCTGCGCCAGCGAATCGTTGTAAATAACAAGCATTTCCTCGTCGTATAATATGCGCGAAAATGCCAGCAGGCAGTCGTTGGTTACCGGAAGCTGAAATGTTTTCCCATCGGCGGAAGATTCGCGCATATACATCCTGCCAAATTTGAGGACCGCGCTGTTTTTGCGGATGGATGCGAGTTTGGAGATCTCCTGATAGATCGGGTTGTCTTTGTTCAGAGCATTCAGGGAGGGATCTTCCATGCTGAACATCGTTTCCCGCACGTTCCAGTCCCCTTCACCGGAACCATGAAATCCCTGCTCGGTACCGTAGTAAATGCAGGGGGCGCCCAGCGCACAGAGCAGGAAACCGACGCCGGCAATGATCTGGGCCTCTGTTGCGTCGTGACCGAACCGGCTTTTGATTTTGTGGCCCAGCTGGTCATGATTATCAATAAAAGTCACGAGAAATTCACCGAATTCACCGCGCGACAACGCTCCCGCGCGAAGGGATTCGTAGCGCTCGATTAATTTTTCCGGCGTATCTTTTCCAAGTATCACGTTAGAGAGCACGTGATAGAGTGGGAAATCGAGAACGGAATTCAGACCATAGTAAATGGCAGTATCCTCTACCTGGATGGAAGTTTTAGGTCCGATGTAATGGTTGTACATTTCTTCGGGGCCCACCAGTTCTCCGAACAGAAAGAAGTTTCGTTTGCCCAGTTTGTATGCGTATTCGCGGATGTGGGAACAGAACTGGCTGGTTGCCTTTTCGCCCATGTGCTTTACTGCATCGAGACGAAAGCCGTCGATATCCGTTTCGCGTATCCAATAGCAATGGATCTTTGTCAGTATCTCCTGAACATACAGTGCCTCCGGAGAGTCATCGTTTTTGAACGTTTTGAATTTGTTAAAATCGCCTTCGCGGGTTTCCGGATACGAATCAAAATTACGGATCTGTCCCTTGCGACTGTAGAGATCCGGGTTGCGCAATTCTATTGGGACTGGCTTATCTTCAAAGCGCCACTTGCCGAATGGAAACGTCACACCGTTATAATAGTAGTAATCGTGTTGGTAAGGATAGCTCCAGTTGTCGCCGGAGTGGTGCAAAACAACATCGAGGAATACGCGCATGTTCATCGCATGTGCTGCATCCACCAGATCTGCCAGGTCTTCTTTGGTGCCGAACCTTTTATCCACCTCCGTATAATCCTGGATAGCGTAGCCGTGGTACGATTCTACGTTGTTTTCAAAGATGGGGCTTAGCCACAAGGCTGTGCAGCCAAGATCGCGGATGTAGTGAAGGTTGTGCCGGATGCCGGATAATGTTCCTCCACAGGTCTTTGATAACTGCTCCGGTGAGCCGAAACCCTTTGTTTTCCCATTGGTCCCGACAGGGTGACGGTCCTTGTCATCATGGAACCTGTCAACCATCAGAAAGTAGATCAATTCTTCGCGCCACTGGCGGTCGCAATTCCGCCAGTATTTTTTGCCGGGTTTTGCTGTAACATCAAGGTCGTAAATTGATCTGGCGGTCATCAGAAAATGTCGGTAATGCTGTAAGTCCTGCTTTTGAAGGAGAAGGCGTCACCCTTGCGTTTGCCGCTCATCTCCAGAAAGAGCGGGCTGTGGGCGGAAATGCCGATGTAGCTTTTTCCGTCGACGGTAAAGTTTTCGATGCTGGCGGAAATATAAAAGGTCTTTTGATCGGTCTCCACCACAGCGCCCACGATAGCCTGGTCCTGCATCAGATCCTGGGTGATCTTCAGGTTCTCGAGCAAATTCATTTCCCGGTTGGCAAATTCCAACAATTGGTTCAGGGCGTTGATCTCTGAAATTCTGGAGGCATGGATGGAGAGTTCGGTGTTGTCATACGATTCTTCGTTGCCCAAACCTTCTGTCTCGGTTAAGGATTTGATACGTTCCTTAAAATCATCAATCAGGGATTGCTGTTTTACGATACACGCCTCGAGCATTCTCTTTTTGAGGTTTGATTTTTCGATAGCCGTTGTCATGATGGCAATTTCAGAAACCGTCATAAAACAGGTCATAACGGGAATCATGGCAGTCAGTGATTTTCATCATGTGCCATTGGCTTCGTTGTGCGCCAGGGCTTTAAGGCGTTGAGGAAACCGCGCGTGTGCAATGGGTAACGGTGGGAAGAATCTCTGCCGTTGATGATTCATGTCATGGTCTTTTCGGTGTACGAATGATACTTTGACGTATTATCTTAATCAGGAAAGAACTATGAGAAGAATGTATGCTTTTACGCTGCTGCTGGGAGTAATCCTGGGTGCAGGCGATCAGGCAGGGGCACAGATCGTCATGCCTGATCTGAGCCCGTTTGCTACTGTTACACAACGGGTAGGCCTCAATGAAGTCCGCATTGAATATTCCCGTCCCAGTGTAAGAGGTCGTGTGATCTATGGAGAGCTTGTTCCGTATGGAAAGGTTTGGCGTACTGGTGCGAATGCGTCAACCAAGATCTATGTACGGGAGCCATTGATCGTCCAGGATGCGCTGGAACTTCCCCCCGGCGTGTATGCGTTGTACGCCATACCCGGAAAAGACGAATGGACCCTGATCATCAGCCGCGATCCATGGCTTTGGGGTGCTTTCGGATACAAGGAAGATTTTGATGCGCTGCGTTTTCAGGTGAAGCCCCGGCAACTCAAGGAGCCGGTTGAGACGTTCACCATCCAGTTTGACAATGTATGTTCAAGCTGCGCGGAAATCCAGCTGTCATGGGATTTTACAAAAGTCAGTTTCCGGATCAGTACCAATCTCGATGAGCAGGTAATGGCCGATATCAAAAGCTTCACGTCGAACCCGGAAGCGAAATTAGGCGGCGAATATTACGTCGCCGCGAAATACTATCTGGATACGAACCGCGACTTGCCTCAGGCGCTCGAATGGATCGGTCAGGCGCTGAAATATTCTCCGGGGGCCTATTGGATGACGCACACCAAGGCGGAGATCCAGGCGAGAATGGGTGATTACAAGTCGGCGATCGAGACCGCAAAACGCTCATTGGACGAAGCGAAAGAGAAAAATGATGCCGACTATGTGCGGATGAATGAAATCGAGATCGAAAAATGGAAAGGCGCGCGCAAAGGACAAAAGCCCGGATCAACTTATTGATCCTGCTCCGTTAGAATAGTAATAAAAGAAATGATCAGGTTGAAGTCCTGATCATTTCTTTTGGAGCAGTTTTTTACCAAGGAGAGGGATTATCAGCGGTCGTTTTGAATGGTTGTCACTGTTTCCGGGCGATTCCGAAGGGTTAAGCGATATAGTTCATCAGATCACGGGGTAATGCCATGCTTCCCTTCGTCCGAAATCGATTTGAATTCCGGTGTCCGACTTTTTGGCTTCCACTTTGAGGTCTTCGATCAGAAGATTTACACCGGGGATTTCTGAGATGAGTCTTATTGCGAGATTTTTCAAAGAATCACTTTTTACCGAGCCTGCCAGGATCACGGTACCATCATTGACGAGGATGTAAATGTCTGCAACACAGCTTTTAAGTTCCGATTCTTTTGCGAGCGCATCCCGTGCTTCTTTCAATAGATTCTTACTTTCCATTTGTGGTTTTGAGGTTTATTGAATACAAAAAAAACATCATTTATAACCGGTTTCAATGACGGATGTTGTGTGCAGCGGGGATCTTGCTCATGATTTTCTTCTCTGTAATTCCTTGTCTGCCCGCGGCGCAGGAATGATATTGTTCTTAGTTTGTTTTCAGAATCCGTCATTCAGAGTGCATTTTGTTTCGCAGGCGATGTATTTTGTTGCCCAGGTTCATTCCGATAAAAATCCACTCGTTTCATGATTATCGTCATAGTGAGTTTACAAGCGATCATGGAATTTGTGAAACAATAAACATCAAGAATCATGACAACAGCAAAGGCAGTATTGGGCGTGCTTGCCGGGATGGCAGCAGGCGCAGCATTGGGGGTATTGTTTGCACCTGAAAAAGGAAAGGAAACCCGAAGGAGAATCTCCAGGAAAGGTGAAGACCTTGTGGAATCCATGGAAGACCTTGCCGAAACCATGGAGGAGCGGATGGAAAAGAAGTTCGACGAGCTGGTAGCTGCCGTCGACGGGAGGGTAAAGAAACAAGTGACCCCCTCTGATGCGAAAAAGGCGAGCGTTCAATAGACTGTGCAGACCATGCAAAAGTCTGAAATTAAAACCGATTACAAGGCGTTGAATGTGACAAGCAAGGCCTTTTCGCAGAACGATACTATCCCGCTTAAGTACACCTGCGATGGCGAAGATATCAACCCGCCACTGGAGATTGGCGCGGTTCCCGCAGAGGCCAGAAGTCTGACGCTGATCGTTGAGGATCCGGATGCTCCAGGTGGAACGTGGTTACACTGGCTTGTGTGGAATATCCCGGTGACACATCATCTGCGTGAGAAAGAGGTTCCTGGCGATCAGGGTATCAATGACTTCGGAAGAAAAACCTATGGAGGGCCGTGCCCGCCTTCCGGGACACACCGGTATTTTTTTAAGATATATGCCTTGGATGATTTGCTGGATCTGCCCGACGGGTCTTCGAGAAGTGAAATGGAAGAAGCCATGCGCGATCATATTCTCGGCTATGGTGAGCTGGTGGGCCTGTATAAAAGAAGCAAAGCCAAAAAGTGAATGAGTGGATTTTACAAGCGCTTGGTTACAGGTATCGTGATCGTTGGTTTATCCGTAGGGGCGGTGTTGCTC
>JBARAD010000124.1:0-61490 GCA_049791675.1 Chryseosolibacter sp. | reverse complement strand
GCCGAAGCCGAGGGGGAGGAAGAGAATCTAAGACTGTTTATTGAATGGTGTCATCAGGGCCCTTCCCGGGCAAAGGTTCAAAAATGCGAAGTCCATGAAGGAACCGTCAAAAATTTTAATCGCTTTGTAATTGAAAGATAGAAGCCTTCTGCAATCCGCGCAGAAACCGTCTTTGAGGTTTACGCCATTCTTTTGACGATCCCCTTTTGCGGATGGATCCTTACCTCAAAGTATTGGGTGATAAACGCGTCCATCCTGTTGTCGACCATCAGCACCGGGCTGTCGGAAGGATAGAACACGGTCAGATCGAGCACGGCCCGCAAAAAGTTATGGTGCTTACAGAAAGCCTTCGTCCACGCTTTAAACTGGCGCGACCATTCTTCCTGGTATTTGTTGAAAGCATCTTTTCCTTCGAAGATGAACTCGAGCTGGTTATCGCCGTAATACTTATAGCGGAATACGCCCGTAAGATTAACATAGAACTGATGCAGGTGCCTGAAGTCAGTGTTATCGTGCTGCTGGATCTTTGTCGCCATGGCATCCATCATCCCGAGGGGGTTGCAACGCAGGAGGTATTCAACCTTGACAAAGTCAACCAGATAATGCAGCAATGAAGTCTCCAGAGATAGCTGTGCCTCTTCAAGAACATAATTCTTATCAAGTGGAAAGAATTTTCGAAGCACAGCAGTTTTTGGTTTTTCAAAAATAATAAAAAAGGTCTTTACCAAAAGTATGCCTTGCAAAAAACCGTTTTTATTTGTAGCGGCCAGACCTCAAGGTTTCATCAGAACTTATCACTGCTCGCAGCCTCATAGGACATCTTGTATCGTTCAGGAACTGCTCCATTCACCATGGAACCCCTGGCAATAGAAGGATAGATCTCTTCCAGCGTTTTCACTTCATTCATGAAGATCCTCCGGTATATCTGATGGCGGTTGAGTTTGCGTGGATCATCAATTCCCGCGGCAGCGAGCAATTCCACGAAGCTTTCAACGGTATGTTTATGGTAATTGGCCACCCTTACCTTCTTGTCGTCCACAACCAGCCCGTTTACCAATTCCGGATCCTGTGTAGCCACTCCGGTAGGGCAGGTATTCTTATTGCACTCCAGTGCCTGAATACATCCCAGCGCCATCATCATTGCCCGGGCGCTGTTGCACATGTCTGCTCCCAAAGCGAATGCCCTTGCCATCTGGAAACCTGTAAGGATCTTTCCGGCGGCAGCGATTTTGATATGGTCCCGGATATTGAATCCGCGCAACATATTGTCAACAAAAGCGAGTCCGTCCAGCAAGGGCATGCCCACGAAGTTTGAGAACTCCGGCGGCGCAGCTCCGGTTCCGCCTTCTCCGCCGTCAACCGTTATGAAATCCGGATACAGATCCATTTCAACCATCGCCTTACAGATAGACATGAATTCACTCTTACGCCCGATGCACAACTTGAACCCTACTGGTTTTCCACCTGACAGCTCCCGCATTTTTTGTATGAAGGTCATCATTTCCCGCGGGGTAGTGAACGCGCTGTGAAACGGAGGTGAGAACACGGTTGTGCCAGGCTTGACTCCCCGGATGGCCGCGATCTCCCGTGTGTTCTTCTTGCCTGGCAGTATCCCGCCGTGGCCTGGTTTTGCGCCCTGCGAAATTTTTAGTTCGATCATTTTCACTTCAGGGCGCGTGGCATTTTTCTGAAATGCTTCCGGCGAGAAATATCCTTCCTCATTGCGCGCGCCAAAGTATCCGGTGCCAACCTGCCAGATAATGTCGCCGCCATATTTGGTATGGTGTGGACTGATACCGCCTTCTCCGGTATTATGGGCAAACCCCCCGATTTTTGCGCCTGAATTCAATGCCTCCACAGCATTGCCACTAAGCGAGCCAAAACTCATCGCCGAGATATTCAGCACGCTTGCCAGATAAGGCTGCGCGCAGTCCTTGTTTCCTACTTTTACTTTCGGATGGTGTTCTACTTTATGGAAATCAATAGGAATAATCGAATGACTCATCCATTCGTAACCTTCAGCATAAACATTCAACTGCGTACCAAAAGGAGTAGTGTCTACTTGTTTCTTTGCCCGTTGGTAGATGACAGACCGGTCAATCCGGTTGATCGGTGCGCCGTCCGTGTCAGATTCGACAAAATACTGCTGGATCTTTGGTCTGAGGTCCTCAAATACATAGCGCAGCCTTCCCAACAGCGGAAAGTTACGTTTGAGTGATTGCTTGGTCTGAATCATATCAACTACACCCATGTAGATCAACGGGCCGACGATCACAAAGAGAAGGAGGGCTTCGATGTGAAAGTAAGCCAATGTCAGGACCAGCGCCGAGACGGCGAAGCTATAGAACACAAAAGATCTTCTCATAGGGGTTTGCAGTATAGGAGCCAAATATACAAAAAGCGCCTGATGTGCCGGGTGCCGAGGTGTTTACACATCCTCATCGGAAAAGGACAGGAAACCAGGGGAACTGCTAGTTATACCGCACAAAGCCCGGAGCGCGAACGAAGCCGCCACTGTATTTGATCCGAAGGTTCGATGTCACGCGCACATTAAAGGAACTGATATCCTCCACTGTTCTCGGATAATAGATTACGCGTAGTTCCACCGTTCCAAAAATAAGATTCTCATTCCGCGTGCGGATCCCGCCGCCAAAGCCGAAGTAGGGCTTGTCGAAAATGCTGTGCGCGTTGCTGCTGATCATCGCCATCTGGCCAAATGCAAAAGGTGCAAACCTGAATCCAAGGAGTTGCCAGGGCGAAAAGGCAATGGTTTCCGTATGAATGTTGAATCGTTTTGTTCCCCAAAGACTGTCCGCGCGAAAATACTGAAGACCAAACTCATTATTAATGTCCAGGGGTACGGACGTTCGCTGTTTATGCACGCGCGTATAATCGACTCTGATCGTCTGCCTGAAAAGAAAATCGCCCTGGGGGATGAGCCTGCTGGTCAGCGATCCTGATAAAAGCAGCGTCGCGTCTTCCAGGCCTCCATTATTGGTAAAGCCCCCTGCGCGAACACCCACCGTGTAAAATTCCCCGAGTCTGGTAACGAGCGATTTCTCAGCCTCGAGTCCTATATAGGGCCGGGCTATTCCCAGCTGCCGCGCCCATCCCCCCGTCAGGGAAACATAATGGCCATAGGGTACGTCTTCCGTACGACCAAAGCCATAGATGTAACGTGTCGTGTAAAAATCCTGCCTGAAGAAAGTGATCGATCCGAGGATAAAAGTCTGATCATTGTACAATGGCCTTTCGCGCTCGCGCGACTGCGAAGGCGCCCGTGTAAAGTGCTGATCAAACGCACGGATGGCGACAAAATGTCTGCTGCGGTCAAAGTTGCTGTTGGCGCCAATATTGTAACCGACCCAAAAATCGTTGATCACATACCGGTAGTCTTTGAACAGAGAGTCATTGACGTGGAAGAAGTTCTCCGACCAGTTCCTGCTCAGCTCCATGCCGCCCGCGTAGCGCGTGTAAGGTGAAACCAGCGGTCTGTCAAACCGGACGTAATACGCTTTCTCCTGTTCCTCGCCATAACTGCTTCCGGTATTTAATTGGGTATACCCAACCGTACCGTTGATGAATGTTCCTGCGATGCTGTTTTTCCGGTAGAGAAATTCATGTGCAAACTTCGGATCGCGGTCGGTCTCGATCAATCCATTGAATTGAAGACGCTGGCCCCAGCCTCCCAGGTTAGCATCGTATAAGCGCATTCGGGTTTTCGACGGGCTTGATGGGTTAATTGTACCGCCGAGACTGAATACGTCGCGTGTCAGGACTACAACATCCACAGAATCCGGCGCCGACTTCAGTGGTATAATGTAAAATTTTGCATCCAGTAAGAAATCCAGATCGCGTAAATGGCGTTCGTTGTCTGCCATCTTGTATGGATTCACTGCTTTATTTTCCCGGATGAACAGGTTGTCGCGGATCACCCAATCTTTCGTTGTACTGTGCAACGCGTTGCCGATCCGGGTTACGGTATTTCTGATATTGCGGGTGGTGTCGTAGACTGTTTTCTGAAAATCAATGTGACGGATAATGATCTTCCGGATGATCTTTCCCCGGTAGGGCATGAATGCCTCCTCGCTTTTGACAGCGCGCACGGGATCGGCGATCCGCTTTCTGGTGATGGATTTCATGATCCGCTTCGAGATCTTACTTTCCTTGATGCCGTTAATGATCTGCTCTGCCTTCGTAGTGTCAGCGGCATTGCGGGTCGTATCCGGCTTCTCCTGCGCAAACAGCAGCGTTGGTAACCAGAAGGCACCAAGAAGACTCATGAACAGAAGACGGGTTCGCATTTGATGTTTACGTGAATACTGAATACTACTTCACAATCCCCGGCCCTCCTCACGAATAAACCAAGGCATGTATGGTGAAATAATAAATTGCCGTACCAACTAAATTTTACGGTTGGCGAGATACACGCCACCGATGATCGCCGCCATTCCAGCAACATGTCCGACAAACAGCTGCTCTCCATCAAATAACCCCCAAAGGACGGCCACAACGGGGATCAGATAGGTGACTGAGCTTGTATAAAGGGGAGATGTCAACTTTACCAGCTTATTGAACAAAATGGTTGCCAGAGAAGTGCTCATGAATCCCAGTAAAATGATAAATCCGAAAGCGCCCCATGCGCCCTCAGTGTGTGCCATTTTGGAGGCGAATTCCGTAAAGCCCAGAAGGTAGATCAACGCCAGGGGCCCGATCAGCATCAAAGAAATACTTGTAATGGTCAGGGCGTTCAGGTCCGCAATCTTATACTTTACATAATTCACGTTGCTGGCGTAAAATGCACACGCCAATATGACCAGCAGGGCATAGAGATTCACGTTTTCGATTTTTCCTCCCGAGTTGGCGAGGATCAGGACTACAGACCCGAGTAACCCCAACAGAATTCCAATAATGGATTGTCTGCGAAATTGCTGTTGAAAGAAAAGCACGCCGACAAGCATGGTGAAGATCGGCGTAAGACTGTTCATGATACCTGTAACAGAACTTTCGAGGCGTGTCTGGGCGAGGGCAAAGAGGAAAGCCGGAAAGAAAATTCCCATCATTCCGGAAGCGAAAAGCATCGGATAATGCCTGACCTTCAATTCACGCAACTTCACAACTGCGACAGGAAGCAGAAAAATTGACGCTGCTGCTACCCGTAACGAGCCGAGCTCCCCTGCCGAAAAGACCACCAGGCCTTTTTTCATCAGAATGAAGGATGTACCCCAGATCAACGCCAGCAGGATCAGAAGCGTGAGGGCACGGCCATTGTTTTTTGGAGGAATTTGCATTTTGACAGGTCAGGATTTTGCGCCGGCAAAGATTGAGAATCGCCTCCTGATTTCAAATCCGGTTTTGAAAATCGAAAGGGTGGCACCGGGTTATCGTCAATAAAACGCTTAAACCGTCAGCAGATTACCGGCATATGCTTCAACGACATCATCGAGAATGGCCAACACGGCTTCTTTATCAGCTGCTTCCACAAGTTTTGTGCGGAAGGGCTTGAAGTCGTGAATGCCCTTGAAATAGTTGGTGTAATGTCTGCGCATCTCAAAAATTCCCAGCCGGTCGCCCTTCCAACGGATTGAAAAGTCGAGATGTTTTTTCGTTACACGAACACGTTCGGCGAGCGAAGGCGGCGCAGGTCTTTCCCCAGACCGGATAAAGTGTTTGATCTCTCCGAATATCCAGGGATATCCGATGGCGGCCCTTCCGATCATGATTCCATCCACCCCGTATGTATTTTTGTATTCCACTGCTTTCTGGGGCGTGTCAATGTCGCCATTCCCAAAGACAGGGATTCGCATCCGCGGATTCTCCTTTATTCGGGCAATCAGTGTCCAATCGGCAGACCCCTTATACATCTGAACACGGGTACGCCCATGGATTGTCAGCGCCTGTATTCCTATATCCTGGAGGCGTTCGGCCACATCAACAACATTCCTGGTCTGATCATCCCAGCCAAGCCGTGTTTTTACGGTGACGGGCAGATGCGTTGCTTTGACGATCTCTGAGGTCATCTGCACCATCTTGGGGATGTCCTGAAGCAGCGCAGCGCCAGCGCCTCGACACGCTACCGCCTTCACGGGACACCCATAATTGATATCGATCAGGTCCGGGTTGACAGCGGCAGCAATACGGGCAGATTCGACCATACTGGAGATCTCTCCTCCGAACAGCTGGATGCCAATGGGTCTCTCGTATTCGAAGATATCGAGCTTCTGACGGCTTTTAGCCGCATCGCGGATGAGACCTTCTGAAGAAATAAATTCAGTGTACATGAGGTCCGCACCGCCTTCCTTGCATACAGCGCGGAAAGGAGGATCGCTGACGTCCTCCATCGGAGCCAGCAAAAGCGGAAAATCACCTAATTCTATGTTACCGATCTTTACCATTCTTCCAACTAAAGCACTGTGGGGTATAAAAAGCTGTTTGCCTTGTTTATATTTGCCTGCAAAGTTAAATTATTTCCGGAAGATGTTTGAAAATGAATTAGGTACGCGTCCGCAAAAACATCCGGTAATAAATCTTATCATCATTCTCCTGATGGTCGGGCTGGGATTTGTGATCGTGGGGCCCATCATCGGTTTTTTCATCGCGCTCCCTTTCTACGATGGCGGGATGATGGAACTGGCCGACGCCATTCAAAAGCCGATGAACAATCCGGATATCAAAATTCCCCTTTACATTATTCAGGGTTGCGCAACCTTTGTCGGGCTGATTCTGGCGCCGGCTATTTTCCTGATGCGCGAACAAAGGTCGCTTGCTGAGTTTTTTAGAGAAAAGAGTCCCGCCTGGATTCCCGTTCTGGTGACGATTTTCACGATCATCATATTCATGGCAGTTAATTCCATCTTCATTGAATGGAATGCGAATTTTAATTTCCCCGACTTCGCCCGCGAATTTGAGGCATGGGCCAGAGAGCGCGAGGATACCGCCGCTGAACTGACCGAATTTCTCACTCAGTTCGGGTCGCCCGGAGAATTAATATTCGCGCTCATCATCATTGCAGTGCTGCCAGCCGTCGGCGAAGAAATTGTATTCCGGGGGCTGATCCAGAACGAACTTTACCGGGGCACCAGCAATATTCACGTGTCAATCTGGTTTGCGGCCATTCTGTTCAGCGCCATCCACTTCCAATTCTTTGGATTTGTTCCACGTCTTTTGCTGGGCGCTCTTTTCGGCTATCTCTATTATTGGTCTGGCAACCTGTGGCTGGCGATCCTGGCGCACTTTGTCAACAACGGCGTGTCCGTAATCGCCCTGTATCTGTACCAGCAGGGGAAATTTACATTTGATGTGGAAAGTGAGCAGTCAGCCCCTGCAAACGTCGTGATCCTGAGTTCAGTCTTAACTGCCGGGCTACTCTACTATTTTTATAAGTACTATCAGGATCGTAAAATAGCCATTAATTGACAGTGAATTCCCCTTTTAAGAAATACAATAATCTCACCCAGAGACTCATAACCGGCATTCTGGGGTCGGCGGCAATCATTGCAGGCGTGTCGCTTGGACAATGGACGTATTTTCTGATTTTCTTTATCATCTGCCTTTTCACGCTCCTGGAGTTTTACAAATTGGTGGGCCTCGATGGGGTTGTTCCCCAGAAGGCGTATGGAACCTTGTGCGGCATCTTTATTTATGTGCTGTCCTTCCTCATTGAGGGACGTATCACCATCGACGGAAAACTCATCACCCATCAGTACTATATCCTCGTATTTCCATTGATGTCATGCGTCTACATGATCAAGCTTTACAAAAAGTTTGAGCGCAAACCTTTTACAAATATCGCCTTTACCTTTCTTGGAATTCTTTATGTAGCAGTACCCTTTGCGTTGCTCAATGCCGTAGTTTTCGAGGAAGGGCATTACAATTACGAGATCATTCTGGGGTCGCTGCTCATTTTGTGGGCCAGTGATACAGGCGCTTACTTTGCGGGAACGCGTTTTGGAAAAAGAAAATTATTCGAACGTATTTCTCCGAAGAAATCCTGGGAAGGTTTTATTGGCGGGGCCGTTCTTGCCTTGATCTTCGTTTTCGGCTTGTCTTACTTTTTGCACTCCCTGAGTTTGCAGCAATGGATTATCGTCGGTATTCTGATTATTGTAGGCGGCACATTTGGCGATCTTATCGAGTCGCTGCTCAAGCGCAGCATTGCAATCAAGGATTCTGGAGATTCCCTTCCGGGCCATGGCGGCTTCCTCGATCGTTTTGACGGGCTTCTCATTTCAGCGCCATTTATCGCTGCTTATCTTGAAATATTTTAAGTGTCTTGCCAGTAAGTTAAACAGCGTGGCCAGGTCAGTAACTCAAATCTATTTTTTATCTTTGCAATCGTTTTAAAGCTGCTGTCTGGCACGAATTTGTAGCTTTGAACGTAATTATTTCCTTATGGCATACATTGAACCCGCTCCCCTGAAAGACAGGGAGAATCCTTTTGAGGCCATGATGTCGCGCTTTCATGTGGCTTCCCAGATTTTAGGCCTGGAGGACGAAATCTACAACGTGCTGAAAAATCCAACACGACAGGTGATTGTTTCCCTTCCCGTTACGATGGATGATGGCACCATCCGGGTATTTGAAGGATACCGTGTGATTCACTCCAACATTCTCGGACCTTCCAAGGGCGGCATCCGCTTCGACATGGGTGTAAACCTGGACGAAGTCAAAGCGCTTGCTGCATGGATGACCTGGAAGTGCGCAGTCGTTGACATTCCGTATGGCGGAGCAAAAGGAGGTGTTGCCTGTAATCCTCTTGAAATGTCATCCGGTGAAATCGAACGCCTGATGCGTGCCTATACCATGGCGATGGCCGAGGTCTTTGGTCCTGATAAAGATATTCCTGCTCCCGATATGGGTACCGGTCCGCGCGAGATGGCGTGGCTGATGGACCAATATTCGCGCATGCAGGGGATGACGGTCAATTCAGTCGTGACCGGCAAGCCGGTTGTTCTGGGCGGCTCTTTGGGGCGAACTGAAGCAACTGGCCGCGGCGTAATGGTCACGGCGATGGCGGCGATGGAAAAATTAAAGATCAATCCTTACAAGGCTACCTGCGCCGTTCAGGGTTTCGGCAATGTTGGCTCCTGGGCCGCGAGACTCTTAAGTGAACGCGGACTGGTGGTACAGGCAATCAGCGACATTTCCGGCGCGTACTACAATGAAAAAGGCATAGACATCCAGGGAGCAGTGAAATACCGTGAAACAAACAAAGGTTCGCTGGTGGGATTTGAGGGCATCGAAAAAATATCAAATGAGGATTTGCTTACCCTGCCCGTAGACGTGCTCGTCCCGGCCGCGACCGAAGACGTGATCCGGAGCAGCAATGCTTCCAGTATCAGGGCAAAGCTCATCGTCGAAGGAGCAAACGGACCTACATCCTCCAAGGCCGACAACATTATTAATGAGAAAGGTATTATGGTCGTACCGGACATCCTGGCCAATGCCGGTGGCGTTACGGTTTCATATTTTGAATGGGTTCAGAACCGACTCGGTTATAAATGGACCGCAGACCGGGTGAACCGTCGTTCCGACCGGATCATGAAGGACGCTTTCTCAAATGTGTACAAGATATCCAAAGAGTACAATGTCTCTATGCGCATAGCCGCCTATATGGTGGCGATCGACAAGGTCGCCAAGACGTACAAATACCGGGGAGGTTATTAAGTTTTACAGTACAAGTAAAGTTGTAAGCTGCCGAGTTAACAGAAATAACTAGATTTGCAGCAGTGCTAAAACTTAACTAAATTTTTTTGTTCACATGACGATACATCGCGAGGGACACACCGTATTATTCATCTTATTAATCGTTCTGTTCGGTCTTAACTGGCTTGTCTTTTCTTATTATCCACAGAGTCCGCTCATTCAGAATTCGGCGATACTCGTCAGTGTCATTTTTTATTTGCTGATCCTGCAATTCTTCAGGAATCCTGTCTTTCAGATCAACCCAAATACCAAGCACGTGCTTGCCCCTGCTGACGGCAAGGTTGTAGTCATTGAGGAAACGGAGGAGACTGAATATTTTAAAGCCCGCAGAAAGCAAGTTTCAATTTTTATGTCCCCGGTGAATGTTCATGTGAATCGCTCACCTGTGTCTGGTGTCATTAGTTTTTTTAAATATCATCCCGGCAAGTACCTGGTGGCATGGCATCCGAAATCCAGTACGGAAAATGAGCGCACCACAGTTGCCGTGAAGATGCAAAACGGCGTGGAGGTGGTTTTCCGCCAGATCGCCGGCGCCTTGGCGCGCCGCATCAAATGGTATATTAAGGAGGGCCAGCAGATTGAACAGGGACAGGAATTTGGCTTTATCAAGTTCGGGTCGCGTGTGGATATATTTCTGCCGCTGGACGCTAAAATAACGGTCAAGGTAGGCGACATTACCAAAGGTGGCCGTACCATAATTGCCGAATTGGCCTAAAAAATACGCATGTAAGCTATTTGGCGGGGGCTAACGCGCGTTCATCCCGGGATCTTCCTATCTTTGAGAACACACTATACTTAAGCGTGTAAAAGTTACCGACCTTACTATGAAAGCATCCATTCGTTTTTCTTCAGCGAAGCCAGAATTCTATTCCACATTAAACCAGCGTGTCAACGAATACTTCAAGAGCAAAAACATCAGCCGGAGCGGGAATGCAGAAATGAAGATCAAAACCCTCTTCATGTTTTCACTTTATCTGATACCCTACGCCCTGATGATTACCGGCGTCGTAACACAGGTGTGGTGGATGTTTGCACTATGTGTGGTGATGGGCATCGCTGTTGGAGGGATTGGACTTGCTGTGATGCATGACGCGAACCACGGCGCCTATTCAAGCAAACCCTGGGTTAATAATCTACTCGGTTTATCCTTGAATGTGGTCGGAGGAAATGCCTTTAACTGGAAAGTACAACACAATGTATTGCATCATACTTATACGAATATCCACGATGTGGATGAAGATATCAGCCCCAGGGGCGTATTGCGTCTGTGCCCCCACGGCGAATGGAAATCATTCCACCGCTTTCAACATCTTTACGCCTGGTTCTTTTATGGATTGATGACGCTTGTCTGGGTTATCGTAAAGGATTACGTGCGGATCGTTAAATACCAAAAAGATGGTCTTGTCAAAAAACAACGAGCAAGCATTCGCACCGAATGGACAGTACTCTTGGCGTCGAAAGTCGTTTACGTGGTGTATATTTTTGTTATTCCAGCCCTTGTACTTTCAATTACGTGGTGGCAATTAATCATAGGATTTCTCGTGATGCACTACGTCGCAGGTTTCATTCTCGCCATTATTTTTCAGCCGGCGCACGTTATTGACGGAACAGAATATCCCCTGCCCGATCAGGAAGGAAAAATGGACAACAGCTGGGCCATTCACCAATTGCATACAACCACCAATTTTGCCAATAACAGCCGTGTCTTTTCATGGTACGTGGGAGGCTTGAATTTCCAGGTTGAGCATCATCTTTTTCCGAATATCTGCCACGTTCATTACAGAAACATCTCCAAAATTGTCGAGGCCACGGCGAAAGAATTCGGTCTGCCTTATAAAGCGGAACCCACATTCCTTGACGCCCTGCGTGCGCATACACGGCAGCTGAAACAACTGGGGCAGAAGCCTGCTTTACAGACCGCGTAAGCTGCGTTTCCGCTTCTCAACGGAGCTTTGCGTTTCCCTGCCAATGCAGCACATTCACTCCTGGGGAACCTATCCTGGGGACAACGTTACCATGAGAAGGAACTGCGGGGTTCATTCCACCCTCGGTTTGAACTCCCAGGAAAATAATCCGACACGGAACTGTTTCCATCGTCACAAGGGCCAGCGATCCAAATCACAGGAACCTTAATCCGACCTTCCCTCCGATCCACATTTTTAGATTGTGATCTGTTCCGAAATCCCGATCGTAAAAAATATCAGGTCGATATTCTGTAAAAAGATCAGGATAAGTGTCTACTGAGTTTTTCGTAATGTATCCATTCAACGTGGCGCCAAAAGTAAGGGACATCTTTTTAAATGCCTGGTAGTCAAAACCAACATACACTTTATTCAAAAGGTTGATAGCATCGATCGTATGGCCCTTGACAATCTGATTCGCCGTGACATCCAGGTTCAAAAACAACTTCCGTGAAAGCCTGGGCGCTGTGCCCACACCGTAACCAAAAGTCCAGAAAGTCTCATCTTCCTTATAGGTGGAAGGTTTGACCCCTGCCGCAAGAATGTTGTAGAACTGCCGCACACCCGTGCGAAAAGAAAGGTTCGTATAGAAAATTTCGTCGGCTGAAATCTCGATCTTATGATAGCCCTTCCAGACAATACTCATGAGACCAATCGGGACGCCGCGAATACTGTCAGCGATATTGATGAGGCCGATTTGGCTGCCCTTTACCCTGGACGCGAAATTCAACACTCCAGCGATCTGAGTACCCTGTATTTCTTTTCCTGCAAGATTAAATACACCCGCCACCTGCGCCCCTTTTATCCGCTTTCCGGTGAGGTTAAAAACACCTGCGACCTGTGCGCCCTTCATATTCTTCGCGGCAAGATTAAATACGCCGCCAAGCTGAACGGGGCCGGCATCGTGTGAGGCAATGTTGTACACTCCGGCCAATTGAGGGCCTTCCTGCCGGCCGGCGGTGATATTGCCAACGCCAGCAGCCAATAGCCCCTCCGTGTCACCTGTGTTGAGATTCAAAACTCCTGCAAACTGGGCACCGTGGCTTGCTTGGCGGTTCCCGTTAAAAACGCCCGCAAACTGCACCCCGGTCATTTCGCCCCCCACTCCATTCAGCACTCCGGCGAACTGAACGCCATTCATATTGCCACGAACAAGGTTGAATACCCCGCCAAATTCCAGTTTCCGAATCCCCAGCGAATAACCGCCCAATATGTTCAGGGAGTAGTCATTAATGACGTGGCCGCTCATTTTGTGATTGGTCCCAACGAACGGCACAAAGGAAACCTGTGTTCGCCGGTAAAGGGTATCATCGATATTTCGCAGGTTCATATTCTCAAAAAAAAGAACCTGCCTTTCCCAGAAACGCTTTACTTTTTGTCCAACACTGTCGGCCAGCACGATCACTTTTTCCCGGTCGATCCTGATCGGGATGTTCAGCAGCCTATCTTTTGACGCGACGTTTACAAGTGTATCGGAATAATTCGCCCTGTTCACAGATAAAATAAGATCGGCAGAAGGCTTTTCGATCTTCATTTCAAAATACCCGAAGGAATCAGTAGTGGTGGAGGTGAGTGTGACCGGATCATAAATACTCACATCCTTGAGTCTTTCTCCTGTTGCCTCATCCACGACATAGCCCGTTACAATGGCAGGCTCCTGTTTCGCAGCCTGGCGTGCCTGCGTAAGAATGATATATTTTCCACGCGCTTTATACTGTACGCTGCCCTTAAAGATCTCATCCAGAATCTGCCGTACGGACCTATCAACGAACGTAAGATTGATGATTTTTTCTTCATCCAGGATTTCCGGACTGTATGAAAAGATGAAATTCCCCGCGCCGGATATTCTTTTCAGCGTGGCATCCAGGCGTTCATTTTTAATGGCAATAGACAATTTTCGCTCAAGCAACGGCGTCTGAGCAAGCATCCCAAGCGACCCACAGGTAAAGAGTATGAAGAATATTAATCGTTTCATGGTTGCAGTTTGTCACAGGCCGGCCCTGTAAGTGTGATCATATTTCCCGTGTTTGAAACGGTCAGGCCAAGCGTTTCTGCAATAATATTTGCGATCTCATCGATCGTTTCATCATGAAAAGAAACCGTCAGCCTGCAAGACTTGAGATGGTCTTCAATCTGTATCCTGGCAGGATATACATCATTCAGTGTTTCCACCACTTTGCCCAACGCCTGATTCGTGAAAATGAAGGTTCTGGTCCTATAAGCTGTAACATTGGGCTCCGGTTGTGATACGGTAAATGTCCTGGTATCCCGATGATAGATCCCTTTACCGTTGGCTTTGAGATGAACCCCTGGATTACCCTCCGTGTAGAACATCACTTCTCCTTCTTCCACCACTACTTCGATGGTGGGTGATCCCGGATAAGCCTTCACATTGAAAGAAGTTCCGATGTCCCTGATGAATGTTTCTTCCGCCTCCACGATAAACGTCTTCTCTTCATCATGCCGGACGTGAAAGTATGCTTCACCTTCCAGCTTCGCGGTGCGGGCATTGTTCTTCCTGTTTGCGGCATATTCAATCTTAGTCGCGCGGTTCAGAAAAACTCCGCTCCCGTCCGGAAGCGTGTCCGCCGCGGTGGTGTCACCTGCCAGCAACCTGACCGATGTGACAGCGTCTGTTCGAAAAACCCGGTACGCGAAAAAGCCAACGGCCAGGACGAGGATAACGCCGGCTGCGACACGGAGAAAAAATTGATACGGAGAAAAGCCCGAATCAAGTTTAATTGTTTTTGCCGCGCCATCCTCTGACAATCGGGTTCTCAATTTCTGCCAGGCTTTGTCCGTATCGAAGTGTTCAATCGGTTTCATCGCATTTGCTGCAGCCTTTTCAAAAATCAAGCGTAGTTCCTCAAAGTATCGCTGATTCTCTGCGCTGCTGCCTATCCATGCATCCACGGATTTTTTCTCAGCGTGGGTGGCTTCACCCGCGAGGTAACTGGCGATTAAGTCGTCGATATTTTCAGGCGCGGGATTCAATTCAAAAAACCGTTTAATAAGACGATGATTAGTGGAAGATAATCTTTCAGCTGTTCACGCATAATTCTCAATGCCTTACCCATATGGTTTTCCACTGTTTTAATTGAAATATCCAATTGCTTTGCGATCTCCGCGTATTTCAACTCCTCAAAGCGGCTTAATTTGAAGACCATCCGGCATTGCTCGGGAAGTTCCTCCAGGGCCAACTGTATCCTGTACTCAAGTTCATGGGATGCCACTGCCTGGCTGACGGAATCATGACTGCGATCGGCCATGGCGATCTCCTCACCTGCATATTTTTGCTTGATCTTTTCGTGTTTGAGAACATTCAGACAGGCATTGCGAACCATGGCATACAGATAGGGCTTGACCGACGTGCGGATCGCCAGCGTTTCGCGTTTCTCCCAGACCATCAGAAAAGTAGACTGGACAATCTCTTCAGCGTCCTCTTTATCCTGCAGGAAACTGTAAGCGTAGTGACATAAGGGTTGATAATAGGTTCTAAACAGCATCTCAAAAGCAGTTATATCGCCCAAAGTCAGCGCTTCATTCTGCGAATGTTCAGGTAAACTCACCGTTTTCTTGAGATTAATAGGTGTTGTTTACGGGATTTGGGCTTCCGGGTTATGACAACCGGGCAGACTTTTACCCCTAATTGAAATAAAAAATATATCAGAAGCGTCGGACTTCAAAGGAGGAATAGTGCAACCAGTCGTTTCAGGTTCCTTTCCAGGTCTTGCACTTTAAATTCTTGTCCCTCCGCCTTTGTCGCTCATACATCCTGCCTTAAATTGCGATTCAATTGAGAAGTATGCTTTCAGCCGACGAATGTTATTCCATTTTTCAAAAAAGTATTGAAGACTACCACCTGGCGGATAATGTGGATGCACCAATCCGGAATCCTTTCCCTGCCGGTTCCGTTTCGTCGCTGCTTTACCAGAAGAATTGGATCGACACTGTGCAGTGGCACCTGGAGGATATCATCCGCAGACCCGACATCGCCCCGGCGGAGGGGATACTGATCAAAAGAAGGATTGATCAATCGAATCAGGACCGCACTGACACCGTGGAAAAGATGGATGATTTCTTCCTGGAAGCTTTTAAAGAAGTTAAATATGTTCCGGGCGCCCGGATGAATTCAGAAACACCCGCGTGGCTGTTAGACCGGATGAGCATCCTGTTGCTGAAGATCTACCATATGAAGGAGCAGACAGAAAGGAAGGATGTCAGCGCGCAGCATCTCGGCAAATGCCGCGACAAGTTAGTGGTGCTCGAGGAACAGAAGCAGGATATGCGTCAGGCCTTCGATGAATTGACCGAAGACATACTCTCGGGTAAACGAAGATTCAAGGTATACCGCCAGATGAAAATGTACAATGATGCAACACTGAACCCGATGTTGTACCAGGACCCTGCGAAAAAACAATAAACTGGATCTGCTATTCACCAGCTCTATTTCACACTACCTTATACTTAGACGTGCCGCTGATAAAGATCCTTGTACTGAGATTTTCTGCCATGGGAGACGTGGCGCTCATTGTTCCGGTCATTCGTTCCCTGGTTGCGGCGCATAGCAATGTTGAAGTCACGATCGTTACCCGTCCGAAATTTGCAACGCTGTTTAATGATATCGAGCGTGTAAAAGTTTTCCCTGCGGATGTAGACCATACGTACAACGGGATCTTCGGAATGCGCGAGCTTTTCAGGGCCCTCATCAGAAAAGCTTCCTATGATGTCGTCATCGACCTGCACGACCATCTCCGGACAAAAATACTCCGGACCTTCTTCAGACTGTTCTTCACAGACGTCATCGTTTTTGATAAAGGCAGAAAAGATAAAGAAGCTTTTTCCCGCAAGACCAATAAGATCACGCGGCCTTTGCCCCACACCATCGACCGTTACAGGGCCGCTTTTTCGAAGGCGGGTTTTCCGTTTGACCTGCTGCCGCCGCCGCACTTTGCATTAAGTGAAAGTGTCCGGAAAGCGGCAACGGAATGGCTGGAGGCAAAGGCGCTGACGAAAAAGGAAAAGTGGATTGGCATTGCTCCCTTTGCCATGCATGCCACGAAAATATGGCCCCTGGAAAACTACAGTGCGGTGATTGAAAATATCCTGTCGAAAACGCCGGCCAAATTTTTCCTCTTTGGGGGAGGTGAAAAGGAAATCAAATACTTTCAGAGCCTGGAAAAGAAATATCCCGAAATTTGTGTGATCACCGCGGGTCAATTGAAGATCCGCCAGGAAATTGCACTCATGAAACATCTTGATGTAATGCTTTGCGTGGATTCTTCCAACATGCACCTGGCTTCGCTTGCAGGCGTACCCGTGCTTTCCATCTGGGGTGGAACACATCCCGAGGTCGGATTTTCACCCGCGGGAAAAGATGCGGAGATCATCCAGATCACACGCGACGAACTTCCCTGCAGACCCTGTTCGGTGTACGGGCGCGAATCGTGTTATATCGGAGGATTTCCCTGTCTTACCCGGATCACCCCGGAACTGATCACGCAAGAACTATTGCGGAAGATCAGCATAAAATAACGCAGGATCCGCAGCGCTGCGGCGAGGTTCAGGGTTTGTTTATTCACCATTTCTGATTTCATTTAAGGTTCATAACCAACACCTTTCATTGTTCTGATATGAAATGTATTGTCATTACCCAGCCGGGCGGACCGGACGTCCTGAAGATTCAGACGCGGGAAACACCCAGTCCGGCAGAAAGGCAGGTGCTCATTCAAGTAAAAGCTGCTGGCGTCAACCGGCCAGATACCTTCCAGCGTAAAGGCAATTACCCGGCGCCCCTCGGAGCACCCTCCGATATCCCTGGTCTGGAGGTCGCCGGTATTGTCGAGAAATGCGGCGAGAATGCCACGCGCTGGAAACCGGGTGACACGATTTGCGCTCTGCTGGGCGGCGGTGGCTATGCTGAATTTGCCGTTGCCCATGAAGACCACTGCCTGCCAATGCCTTCGGGATGGAATTTTCCGGAGGCCGCCTCACTGCCTGAGACCACCTTCACTGTATGGCATAACGTGTTTGAACGCGGGCGGTTAAAACCGGGCGAACACCTTCTTATCCATGGAGGAAGCAGCGGTATCGGCATCACTGCGATCCAACTTGGAAAAGCAATGGGAGCAAAAGTTAGCGTTACAGCCGGCAGCAAAGAAAAGTGCGATGCTTGTGCCACACTGGGCGCCGACCATGCCATCGACTACAAAAAACTGGATTTTGAAGAAGTCTTAAAGGAGGAGGGCGTTGACGTGATCCTCGAC
The DNA here is from genome assembly GCA_049791675.1 of Chryseosolibacter sp. Lineage (GTDB taxonomy): Bacteria > Bacteroidota > Bacteroidia > Cytophagales > Cyclobacteriaceae > Chryseosolibacter. Next base: position 43,558 of record JBARAD010000124.1, on the reverse strand, counting down.
ATGGTGGGAGGTGATTACATCCCGAAGAATATGCGCCTGCTGAAAGATGATGGCCGGCTGGTTTTTATAAACGCAATGAAAGGCGGCAAAGCCGAATGGAACGCCCTGGACATCATGCGAAGACGGTTAACCATTACCGGAAGCACCCTCAGGGCCCGCGACGTATGTTTCAAAGCCGCCCTCGCCAGCGCGATACACAAAAATGTATGGCCCATCATCGAGGCAGGCAATTTCAGACCGGTAGTCCATAAGATATTTCCGCTCGCGCAGGCTGACAAAGCGCATGCGCTCATGGAAAGCAGTGATCATATTGGCAAAATAGTGCTTGTGAATGAATAGCCTGAAAAAAGAACTGCCGCAAAGATCGTTGCTCGCAGTCTAAACTTTGATCTTATATTTGCGGTTTGTTCAATTACCCTGGCTGGTTCCCACACACGCATGTCTGAAAAAATCAACACCATCATTTTCGATCTTGGAGGCGTTCTCATTGACTGGAACCCCCGTTACCTCTACCGTAAAATTTTCAAAACCGAAGAGGAAGTCACCTGGTTTCTGGAAAACATCTGTACGTCCGAATGGAACGATGAACAGGATGGTGGCCGCTCGTTTGAAGAGGCTACCCGTGAGCTCATCAGAAAACATCCTGGGTTTGAAGATCCGATCGCCGCATGGTATGGACGTTGGCAGGAAACGATTTCCGGCCCCATTGAGGGAACTGTTAACATCCTGAAAGAGATCAAGGAATCGGAAAAGTTCAGATTGTATGCGCTGACCAATTGGTCGGCGGAAACCTTTCCCTGGGCTTTAAGTAATTTTGATTTCCTCCATTGGTTTGAGGGCATCGTTGTTTCAGGGGTGGAAAAAACCCGGAAGCCAAGCCCTGATTTTTACAGGATCCTGTTTAACCGCTACAATGTTAACCCTGCCGAAGCCATTTTTATTGACGATAATGTCAAGAACATTCAGGGCGCAAAAGAGATAGGATTGAATACCATTGCATTCAAAAGTCCGGAACAGTTATACCGGGAATTAAAGGAATGGAATATACATTCTTTCAGAAACAACCATTCCCGGTAGTCTTTAGCGTCCATAGGACGTTATTACCTTTTCGATGATGTCACAACACTCGTGCATCTGCTCTTCTGAGATCACGAGAGGGGGTGCAAGACGAATAATATTTCCGTGCGTAGGTTTGGCGAGCAGGCCGTTTTTCGCAAGGTCGAGACAGATATTCCATGCGGTTTTGCTTTCAGGGCTATCATTGATAACAATAGCGTTCAACAATCCCTTACCGCGCACAAGCATGATCAATCTTGATTTTTGAATTAGCCCTTGCATGCGGTTGCGGAAGATCACGCCAAGCTTTTCAGAATTTTCTGCAAGATTTTCATCCTTCACCACCTGCAGAGCCTCCACACAAACTGCTGCGGCAAGTGGGTTGCCTCCGAAGGTGGAACCGTGCTCCCCTGGATTGATCAGCAACATGATCACATCGTCAGCAAGCACGCAGGATACTGGCAGCACTCCGCCAGAGAGGGCCTTGCCTAAGATCAGAACATCCGCCCGGACACCTTCATGGTCGGCGGCAAGCATCTTTCCTGTACGGGCAATCCCCGTCTGGATCTCGTCAAGCATCAGCAGCACGTTGTGCTTGCGACACAATTCCTCTGCAACTTTCAGATATCCCTCTTTGGGCACAAAGACGCCGGCTTCGCCCTGGATGGGTTCAATCCATAATCCGCATACGTTGGGATTGGCCAGTGCTTTTTCCAATGCAGGAATGTTGTCGTAATCAACAATCTCAAATCCCGGCATGAAGGGACCAAAATCACGGCGTGCGTCCTCGTCAGTTGAAGCTGAGATGATGGTAGTAGTGCGTCCGTGAAAATTATTTTTTACAGCCACGATCACTGCCTTGTCAGCCGGAATATTCTTTCTTCTGTACCCCCATTTCCGGGTCAGTTTGATGGCCGTCTCATTCGCTTCAGCGCCGCTGTTCATGAACAGCGCCTTCTGATAACCAAATGTTTCACAGATAAATTTTTCGGCGAGGCCAAGCTTATCATTATAAAAGGCGCGTGACGTCAAAGTGAGTTCTTTGGCTTGCTCCGTCAGCGCCCGGATGATGCGGGGATGACAATGCCCCTGATTTACCGCACTGTAGGCCGAGAGGAAATCAAAATAGCGTTTCCCTTCCACGTCCCAGACAAAAACACCTTCGCCCTTTGCAAGGACCACCGGAAGAGGATGGTAGTTGTGGGCGCCGTATTTTTCTTCCAATAAAATCGCGTCCTGGCTGGAGGTAATCGTTGCTTCCATATTTTACACCGTTCAAGGTCACAAATCTAACGAGATTTGGGCGGATTATTAAGTCATCATGCGCATAAAGGGTCCGTGCGTCCATCCACCCATGCGACTGAAAACAATCCTGCACGAAGGAAGACACAAGTTGTCAAAAGAAAAAAGCACCTTCATACCCGGGAAAACGATAAATTTGTTGCTGATGGAGATAGCATTCATAATCATGGGGTTGATAGTGGGCGCGGCAGCGGGCTGGTTCGTCGCGCGGCTCAAGTTTGCGGCAGACAAGCAGGTGGGCGCCGCCGCGTTGCTGATAGAACAGGAAAAGTGCAGAAACCTGTTGGCGCGGCTTGAAGAAGCAAAGGATTCACTAGAGACAGAAAGGCTAAAAGTGATTGAACTGAACAATAATCTTTCAGCGAGCGAGGCGGATTACCGGAATCTTGAAGAAAAGCTGGCAGAACGCAAAAAGGAAGTGGATTCCATCCAGGAGAAATTCACCGCTGAGTTCAAAAATCTCGCCAACGAGATCCTGGAAAAGAACAGCGCGAAGTTTACGGACCTGAATAAGAACAGCATGAGCGAACTGCTCAACCCGCTGAAGGATAAGATACTCACCTTCGAAAAGAAAGTTGATGAGGCCTATGATAAAGAACTCCGCGACAAGATCAGTCTGCGTGAGGAAGTAAAAAAATTGTATGAGCTGAACAACCGCATCAGCGAGGAAGCAAACAATCTTACCCGCGCACTGAAAGGTGATACAAGAAAACAGGGTGATTGGGGGGAAGTTATTCTTGAAACGGTACTGGAACGTTCAGGTCTCGCCAAGGACCGCGAGTACCGCAAGCAGGTCATTTCGACCAATGCCGGAGGAGAAACCATCAAGCCGGACTACCTTATATTGCTGCCAGATAAGCGCCATATCATAGTCGACAGCAAGGTATCCCTTGTTGCATACGAAAACTTCGTCAATGTCGAGGATGAAGAAACGCGTCCGAAACACCTGAAAGCGCATCTTGAGTCGATGAAAAACCATGTGAAGCTTCTCAGTGAGAAAAATTACTTCAGTTCACTGGAGTTCAACACGCCGGATTTCGTTCTCATGTTCGTCCCCATTGAATCGTCGTTCTCGCTGGCGCTTCAGGCGGACCAGGAATTGTTTAACTATGCGTGGGAACGCAGGATTGTCATTGTCAGCCCCACGACGCTCCTTGCCACCATGCGCACGGTAGCCAGCATGTGGAAGATGGATAAACAAAGTCAGCATGCGTTCCAGATCGCCGAGGAAAGCGGAAAGTTGTACGACAAATTCAAGCTCTTCATGGACGACATGGTAAAAGTCGGCACCCAATTAAACTCAACGAAGAACTCTTACGAAGACGCCATGAAAAAGCTGGTGACTGGCAGAGGCAACCTTGTAAACCAGGCCGAGAAGATCCGCGAGATGGGCGCGAAAAATACCAAGCGGATTGACGAGAAGATCACACAGCGGGCCCTTGAAGAGTAATCGGTAACCAGTAATCAGTAATCAGTAAGCAGTAAGCATTGGGAATTAGGCGTTAGTCAGAGTCGTGACATGGGTTGAATGGGTGGTAGGGACGCATGAAGATGCGTCCTGGTCATCTAATAGATTCTCCCGATCGAATTCGCTACTGTTCTTTTCATTTCGAGTGCATCGATCAGGCCTTGTTTGCTGTAAATGACCTTGCCATCGGGGCCGATAAAGAGTGTGTATGGAAGGGCCCCCTCCCAGCTTTTGTTGATGGCTTCGATAAAATCATAGCGATCACCTTTAAAGATATAGTTCTTCATGGAAGCCTGTTTCTTTATGAGAAAATTCAGCGCGTTCTGTGTGCGGCCGATGTCGTCAAGCGAGATGGATATCATTTCAAATTCGCGGTTTCGATACATCCTGTGCATGTCCACGAACGACGGAAATTCCGCAACGCACGGTCCGCACCAAGTAGCCCAGACGTTAATCAGCCTGTAATTTATTCCATCGTTCCGGATCAGGGCCTTCAGCTGCTCGAGGTTGATCTCTTCGATAGCAACTTTCTCCTTTGCGTATTTCGCAACTTCCGAACTGGCGTAATCGCGTTTATCCGGCCATTTTACTGAACATCCGAATGTTTTCGTTTTTTCAACAGGAACCGCCTTTCCGGCGATCAGCGCTTCAATGGCACTGCGGGTGTCGTGCGTTTTGGCTGTACCGGGTTTCTCCCCGTCATCGATGCGCCCTGTGTACCGAAGCTTCCGGTCCTGATCAAATATGAACACGTGCGGTGTGGCCTGGGGACCGTATTGCATGGACACTTTTGAAGTTTCTCCATCGTACAAATAAGGAAAATTAAAATTCCGATCCTTGGCCCGGATCTTCATGTCTTCGAAACTGTCACCGAGATCGGTGTAACCCATCTCACCCAACGTCACCGCGAGTGGATCGTTGGGTGAAATAGCGACGATGCCAACACCCTTCCCTTTGTAATCTGTAACAAGTTGCTTAATTCGCTCCTCATAAGCCTGAGCAGTGGGACAATGGTTGCAGGTAAAAATGACAACCAGAACCTCCGAGGAGGCAAAATCTGCCAGGGTGTATGTTTTACCATCCGTGCCAGGGAGAGAAAAATCGGGGGCTTTTGAGCCTATGGCGAGCGGCGTGGGATCCACACCCAAACAGATCCGATTAACCAGCAGAAAAACAGTAAGGATGCTAATTTTTCTTATCATCGGTAAAAAGTTTAGTTACTAAAGTTAACAATCCTGCCGCAGAGATTCGTAAAAATTTTCACGGAAATGTTTTTATGCGACATTTGCGGATTCAAATCGACCAATCATGAAAATTACCCCGGATAACAAACTCAAAAAACTCATCGTGGTGGGTGATCGTGTATTGATCCAGCCCGCCACGCAGTCAGATAAAACCGAAAGCGGCCTGTATCTCCCCCCGGGTGTGCAGGAAAAAGAAAAAATTCAAAGCGGTTATGTCATCAAAGTCGGGCCCGGCTATCCTCTTCCTTTGCCAGCCGACGAGGATGAGATGTGGAAAGGGAAAGAAGATCAGGTGAAATATCTTCCCCTGCAGGCACAAGAAGGCGATCTGGCTATTTTTTTACAACGCGGTGCAGTAGAGGTGATCTACGAAAAGGAAAAATACTTCATTGTACCGCAGGCATCAATTTTGATGTTGGAGCGTGAAGAAGATCTTTAACAACAGTCTATGGCAGGCCTCTCTTTCGATGTTCTTCGCACAGGTAAAAAGTACCGCCTGGTCAACTTTGGAGAAACCCACGAGTTTGTCGTGGAGAGTATTCTTGCCAACGGTGACTTTAAGGTGAAGGACCTGCTGACACTTGAGCGGTTCCGGCTGAAAGAACTGATCACCTATGGAAGGGGCAAGGACTTTACGCTGGAGGAAATTTCGTAGCAAGACCCATTTCGTTGCCCTCCGCGTGTTTTCCTTTTTTTTCGATAGCCCCCTCGGGAGGGTGATGGTTTTACACCGATAGGCATGTTATATTGGCACTTTGAAATGGTCGGTTTAAAACTATTCGCCGGTTCCATCCGTTTTTATTAGAATAAATTCACGAGCATATTCCCATTTAATATCCATCCCCTATGAAGAACTTAACCTATTGTGTGTTCTGTTTTCTTGCACTTCAGGCATTGGGACAGGCGAACGAGGATCTGCCCGGTGATTTCCTGACAAAGGATTTTCACGAAGAGCGGCGTTCGGAATTGCGGGATGAACTCCCTGCGAATTCTGTGGCTGTATTTTTTGCAAACCCGGTGCGCAACCGCTCGAATGATGTCGATTATGCGTACCATCAGGATCCTGATCTCTACTACCTGACAGGATACAAGGAACCCAATGCGGTCTTGTTCATATTCAAGGAAAATCAGACTGCGGCCAATGGCCAGCAGTACGACGAAATTCTCTTTGTACAACCGCGTGACGTTTTACAGGAGTTGTGGAATGGAAGGAGGTTGGGAGATGCCGGAGTAAAGGAGCGCCTTGGATTTCAACAGGCCTTCAACAACGTTGAATTCCAAAAATACAACGTTGACTTCGGCAAGTTCGATCAGATACTGTTTTTCGATTTTAAGAATGATGTACGGAACGATGAAGAGGACCCGGCTGATCTCTACGATCTGATCCGGCAATTCAAAGTCAAGGTGGGCTATCCTTCAGAGGAGAGTACAGTAGTAAACCGCGAACCAAAAAAGAACAACCTCAATACCAGTGATCTCGCGGGGATTATGGATGGGCTTCGCGGAATAAAAACCAAAGAAGAGCTCGAGATGATCCGCAAGGCCGTTCGAATATCCTGTGCCGGCCAGGTAGAAGTAATGAAAGCCATGAAGCCGGGAATGTCAGAGCGCGAAGTACAGGGTATCCATGAGTTCGTTTTCAAGAAATATCAGGCTGAAGACCTGGGGTACCCTTCCATTGTCGGAGGCGGTCATAACGGATGTATCCTTCATTATATCGATAACTACAAACCGAACATCACTTCGCGGGAGCTGGTGCTGATGGACCTGGGCGCTGAATACCGTGGTTACACCGCCGACATCACCCGTACCATTCCCGCAAACGGGAAATTTTCACCCGAACAAAAACTCATTTACAACCTGGTCCTGAAGGCGCAGGAAGAAGCGATGAAGATCTGCAAACCGGGTACGAGTTTCGCCCAGCTTACACTCGTCACAAAACAGGTGGTTAACCGGGGACTGAAAGAACTCGGCATCATCAGAAATGAAAACGATCAGCACTTGTACTATCCGCATGGGTGCTGCCACCACATTGGCCTGGATGTCCATGACCGCGGATCTTATGATCTTCTTGAGGAAAATATGGTCATCACGATCGAACCCGGCATCTACATACCTGAAAACGCAGACTGCGACAAAAAGTGGTGGGGAATTGCCGTGCGTATTGAAGATGATTACCTCATTACGCGCGACGGATACGAACATCTCTCTGTTTCCGCTCCACGCAAACCGGAAGACGTTGAAGCTACCATGAAGATGCCCAGCCCGCTCGATGATTTTATCCTTCCAGAACTGGAGAAGGGAAAGTAGCGGACATAAGGATATCAAGACGAGCAAGTCACAATAATCAAAAATCCTTCTATTTTTAGGGTATGAAGGTGCTGACTATTGAAGATAACCGTGAGTTAGCAGAGAATATTCACGGATTTCTGGTACGCGAGGGTTATGTGTGCGAATTATGCCACAACCAGGCGGACGCCCGGAAAAAGCTGAGCTCCTATCAATACGACTGCATCATCCTTGATATCATGCTTCCAGACGGAAACGGCCTCGATGTTTTGCAATTCATCAAATCGGAAAAGATCCAATCGGCCATCCTGATCATTTCCGCCAAAAATTCGCTTGACGACAAAGTCACCGGACTTGAGCTGGGTGCAGATGATTACCTGACCAAACCTTTTCATCTTCCGGAACTGCACGCGCGCCTGAAAGCTATCTACCGGAGAAAAAACCTTAAAGGTGATTCGGTTGTTTCTTTCCAGGAGATCTCCGTTAATACCGACTCCACGGAAGTCAGGGTAAACAATAACCTTCTCGAACTGACAAAGAAGGAATTCGACCTGCTGCTCTATTTCCTCGTAAACAAAAACAGGGTGCTCACCCGGCAATCCATTGCAGAACACCTTTGGGGTGATTACACGGACAATCTCTCAAACTTCGATTTCGTATACCAGCATGTCAAGAACCTTCGGAAGAAGATCACGGCTGCCAATGGGAAAGACTATATCGGTACGGTTTACGGACTTGGCTATAAGTTTGACACCAATAAATCATGAGGCTCATTGACAAATTTACCATATGGTTTATCGTCATTACCAGCCTGGTACTGGTAGCAGGTGGGTTAATTGTTTTCACACGGGTCCAATACGAAGTGGACCAGGAGGCAATCAGACGGATCAAAAGCCATATCGACAGCATTGCCGAACAACTCGAACGGGGAAGGTCGCCGGAAGAATTGAAAAGTGAATATGTTGAGATCAGGGAAATTGATCCTGACGTCGCGATGATCGACATCAAAGTTTACGATACCATGGCTGTATACCGGCCCAGAATGGAGGCCCTCGACCGGAAACTAACAGTCGCGTCATCCTATCGTATCGGAGACAGACACTACCTGGTGTCGATGTATGACTTCGTAGCAGAACCTGATGAAATCGCCGACGGCGTAAAAGAATCGCTGGCCTGGATATTTGTCATCCTCCTCGTCATCGTAGGTGTAACCAACCTGATGATCTCAAAGCGGATCCTTTCGCCTTTCCACAAGACCCTGAAAGCTATCGAACAGTTTTCATTAAAGAAGGACGACGAAATCCACCTGGCCCCTACCCGCACGAAAGAGTTTCAGCAACTCAATTATTTTCTTACAAAGATGACGGGTAAAGCCCGTGCCGACTACCGCGCCCTGAAAGAATTTACAGAGAATGCTTCGCACGAATTACAAACACCGCTGGCGATTATACGAGGCAAACTTGAATTGCTACTTGAATCACCCATCAACGAGGAACAGGGGAACCAAATCCTGTCAGCATTGAATAGCATTGAAAAACTTTCCAAGATCAATCAATCGCTCACGTTACTGAACAAACTCGAAAACCGCGAATTCCCCGCCATTGAACCGATCAATTTCAGTCTGCATGTACACAACATACTGGATGATTTGTCTGAATTGATTGACATGAAATCCATCACGCTGAAAAAGGAAATTCAGGATAACATCAAGGTGCTAATCCATCCCTCGCTTGCCGACGTTCTGATCATGAATTTATTGACAAATGCCATCCGGCACAATGTTTATGACGGCCGTATCCATATCAGCCTGAGCACAAAATACCTGATCATAGAGAATACCGGGCATCCGCCGGAAGTTCCTATGGAGCAGGTGTTCGAGCGCTTCAAGCGAACCAGTCAAAACAATGATTCGGTTGGACTGGGCCTGGCAATCGTTAGGCAGATCTGTGATGTCAGTGGCCTCGCAATTACATACACATACCACCAGGGTCATCATATAGTCAAAATGACCATTCCATCCTGAAAATCCTCCACTCGTCAGAATTCTGAAGAAACTTCAAGATTCCTTCAAAATGTTTCCGCGTTACGTCCAAACTGAATTATAATATTTGCGTTATACTAAGGTCGACTGGAACCCAGTGGCGCCTAAACTTGGAATATGACGCGTGAAGCACTCTTTACTTTAACACTTGCTCTTCTTCAAATCGCTGGTTTTGCCCAAAGCAAGCAGCAAACATACACGGTATCCGGATCCATTGTCGATGATCAGAATGCTGCGGTGCCTTACGCAAACGCTACTATCCATAACAACCTTGATTCCGCACTCGTTGGCGGAGCCGCTTCCGATGAATCCGGGAACTTCCTCATAGACATAAAACCAGGCAATTATTACATCAAAATCAGTTTCCTTTCCTACCAGGAAAAAACGATTTCAAATGTTAACGTGATAAACGGAAACGTAAGCGTGGGCAAGATTGTACTCGCACCAGACAGTCGCCTCCTCGAAACGGTGGAGATCCAGGGCGAGCGTTCCCAGATGGAACTACAGCTTGACAAGCGCGTATTCAATGTCGGAACGGATCTGAGCACCAGCGGAGGAAATGCAGCGGACATTTTGAACAACGTCCCCTCTGTCAACGTAGAGGTGGATGGAACGGTGAGTCTGCGCGGCAACGAAAATGTGCGCATCCTTATAAACGGAAAACCTTCCGGCCTTACTTCGCGCGATCCCGACGCTCTGCGCAATCTTCAGGCAAACCTGGTGGAACGCGTCGAGGTGATCACAAATCCATCTTCAAGATATGAAGCCGCGGGAGAAGTGGGTATCATCAACATCGTGCTAAAGAAAAATCAGGAGAATGGACTAAACGGAACCTTCACAGGGGTGTTAGGACATCCTGACTACATCGGTGGCTCCTACAGCCTCAATCTTCGGAGAAAGAAATTCAATCTCTTTTCCAGTTATGGAATGGATTATCGCAAAAGTCCGGGATATTCAACTCTTTATCAGCGCTTTGATGACGGGGCGCGCGAGACACGGCAGGACGGAGACATGAGCAGATCCGAGGTTTCTCATAATATCATGGGGGGATTGGATTATTTCATCAATGAGAAGAATACGATCACCGGCTCGATTATGTACAACTTTGGTGACGGATTGAATTCTTCTGCCCTTACGTATCATGATTTTCTGAACGGTGCACCCGCAGGAACAACCATCCGCACGGACCGGGAGGCTGAAGATGAAAAAAATATTGAAGCTGCTTTTAATTACAAGCGGGAATTTGATCGCAAGGATCATACACTCACAATGGATTTCCAATACAACAAACGGCTGGACGCAGAAACGTCAGATCTCAAACAAATTGAAAATGAGCAGACCACCCTTCAGCGTTCTGAAAATATAGCGGAAGACAAAAACTGGTTCTTTCAGGCTGATTATGTTCATCCCTTTGCAGCAAGCGGAAAGGCAGAGGCCGGTTTAAGAAGCACAACCCGCACAGTTGACAACGAGTACTCGCTGGAGGAGCTTGCAGCTGATGGCAGCTGGATGGTATTCCCCGCCTTTAACAATAACCTTCTTTACACCGAGCGCGTTCATGCTGCCTATTTTATGGCAGGCAACAAATTCAATAAATTTTCAATTCAAGCCGGTCTTCGCGGAGAGTACTCTGACATAAGAACTGAACTGACAGAGACCAATGAAGTGAACCATCGGGAATATTTCAATTTGTTCCCAAGTGTAAACTTAGGCTACGAAATAAATAAAAACAGAACACTGCAGATCAGCTACAGCAAACGGATCAACCGTCCTAATTTCAGGGAATTACTCCCCTTCTCCAACTTCAGTGATTCAAGAAATTATTTCCAGGGGAATCCCAATCTGAACCCCGAGTACACACATGCATTTGAGACGGGTTATCTTGTCAACTGGCAGAATGGCTCCATACTTTCCAGCGCCTATTACCGTTATCGCATCGGTGATATACAAAGGGTCGTGCAGGTGGATGATGACGGAACCACGCGCATGTTTCCCATTAATGTCGGCTCGACGGATTCCTACGGCCTGGAGTTCAATTTTTCGTACACGATCGGCAAATGGTGGGACGTAAATTCAAGCGCCAACTTCTTCAGGGCTACGACAGAAGGAACGTTTGAAGGAGAAGATCTGAGCAGGGATACTTATGCATTCCATACCAGGACCACCTCTAAAATGAAGATCAGCAAAGGCTTTGAATTTCAGACCTCCTTCTTCTACAGAGGTGCCCGCAAGACAACGCAGGGACGCCAGCTTGCAGCGTACTCCCTCGATCTGGCGCTGGCAAAGGATATCATGAAGGGTAAAGGGACCATTTCGGCGAATGTAAGAGACCTGCTGAATACGCGTAAGTGGCGCTCGATAACAGAGATAGCGGAAGATAATTATTATGCTGAATCGACCCGCCAATGGGCTCCAAGACAAGTGAGGTTAACATTTACTTACCGGCTGAATCAAATGAAGAACCGTGAACGCAGCGGCCGGCAGAATGGCGGAGATGAGGGGTTGGACGAATTCTAAAGCAGGAAATACGCAAGGGGTGTGATTTTTTAAATGATCAATGCTGAAGAAAGATTGATCGCAAACAGTATAAAGTGAAGAAGATATGAAGCGCCGGAATAAGAAAATAAAAATGGAATTTACCGGCAATGTAGAGCAAACCGACCTTTTGATTGGAAGTCATGGAAATACTGACATAAAGGTAAAAGGCGAATTCAAACTGTCAGGGATTATTTATTGTCCGAAATACACAGTCACCCTTGACATCAAGGGCGATGGCAAGATCTCATTCAGGGGTAAATGTTACCGCATTGTGATCAAGAAAATGCAGGGCGACTGTACCCTTGACCTCACGGACGTTACATACAAAGAACTACATTGTCAGTCCCTGAAAGGAAAATCAATTGTCCTGGCCGGCAATGCACGTGCGATAACGCCGGCTATACTGGCGGACGAGGCGGTACTCCACGTGAATGAGAGACAGCTGATCTTTAACCCCATCACCTCCGGCAATTCCAGGATTGTGACAATGACAAGCGCTGGTGCCGAGGAAGAGTTCATCGCATAACAGATCATGACTTTGGAAAAAGAAACAGGGACTCATTAGCCCCTGTTTTTTTTGTACGACCTCACCTGTAAACCCATCAGTGCAATTGCATGGTAAGCTTTTCAGGAACGTCCTGCGCCTGATTTTTTCGCTGTCTCGTCTGCTGGTAGATGATCAATGCGATCGAGGCAACAGCGAGTGACAACCCCAGTACTTTTACCATGCGGCTCATCTTTTCAGTTGCCGGTGGCAAAAACATAACACCCTGTTCATTTGTAACTGCAGGCTCATTCACATATCGCCCTTCTTCCGGTAGCGCATCCTGCTTGAAGTGCGTCGACAAATACTTCAGGGCGCCGCGCAATTCTTCACCACGCATTGTTTTTCCATGACCCGTGGCAGCCACTTCAGGATCAAGCGCTGCAAGTTTGATCACGGATAATTCGGCTGATGCCCAGTTACAGGTAAAATATTTGGGCGGTCCGGAAAGATGCTTCATTCCGCTCAGCGCAAACACAGCAGATTCAGCTTTGGTAGTGACGAATGCATCTCCCGCAATCAATACACGATCGCTTTCGCGGAACAAGCTGATATGTCCCGGAGAATGACCTGGCGTATGTATATATTTCCAATCTGTGAATCCCGGAATTGAATTATCACCTGGCAGCTCCCGCAGATATTCCTTGATGTTGATAGGTCCTTTCGGATACATCCAGGACATTGCAGCCATCATCCCTCCCCCAACGGTCGGGTCCGGTGGCGGATAGGAGGATTGCCCTGTGAGATAAGGCACCTCCAGGCTATGCGCAAACACAGGCACATTCCATTCTTCAATCAGTGTTGACAGTGCGCCGACGTGATCAAAGTGACCATGTGTAAGGATAACGGCGGACGGTCTGCTACCTTCTCCAAAAATTTCGGTAGCCATATTCTTGATACTCGATGCTGACCATTTAAGACCCGCATCTACCAGCGCCCATGCCCCGGTAGTCTGATCCTGGATCATATAGAAATTGACAAAGAGTTCTTTCCTTCCCCATACTCCAGGGGCGACGGTAAACAATTGCGAGGTGTACGTTTCGAGCGCTTCAAAGTTCATAGTGAAGGTATTTACTTGTTTTTCTTCACTGGTAATAAAAGTATGCCTGATGACATTCTTGTCACGCTGCTATCATTCGCACAGAGCAGCTGTTATCAGAAGTGATGACTTGTAACATAGCAGGCGAACCACCCGGTTGAAGCGGGTTTTTAAATGGCTGTATTGTTGCTTATCTTCCGTAAAAAAAATATGTACGCATTTGAAAAGATCAGTGCTGCCGAAGCTTTCGCACTCGTACAACATTCCCTGCAGGAAGCGGAAAAAATAAACAAGCACATCGCCATTGCCGTCTGTGGTCCCGAAGGAGAAATGATCTGTTTTTTACGCATGGATATGGCCAGTCCTGCTGCTTCAACAATTGCCATCAATAAAGCCTACACAGCTGCCCGCGACCGCAAGAGCACCCGTCTGATGGGGAAGTTTATGCTGGAAGAAAACCGACCGTCAACTTTCTGGGGTGACAGCGGGATTACAGGTTTTGGTGGCGGCGTACCCGTCATGGCCGGCAATAAAGTAGCCGGAGGTATCGGTATCAGTGGACTTTCCGAAGAAGAAGATGAACGGATTGCAAACGCTGCCATCACAGCAGTGTATGGTAACCGGCAGACATAGCCGGGCAAGCAGCTTTCACCAGTGCTTCACCATTATTTTTGTAATGTTAAGCGAACGATCACGGGAAGATGATCAGACGGATAGAATTTTCCGTCGTTATCCTGGATCACCTGATAATCCTGAGATCTCCAATGCGGTGAATGAAAGATGTAATCAATGGCCGTACATGAACGTGTGCCTACTTCAAAGCCGCACGCAGTACCGGGTGCCTGCTCAGGTGCCGTGTCAATGACCCTGATTTTAGAATCATCCATCATTACCTTGTAGGGCGGCTGCTCGCGCGTGAAGTTAAAATCACCCGTGATGATCACTGGAAGTTCTTTCCCCATGACGGCTGCGCTGTCTTTGATGATTTCCGCGCTGTGTTTTCTTGATTCTTTTCCGATATGATCAAAGTGCGTGTTGATCATAATGAAAGATTTCTTTGACTTTCTATCCTGCAGTTTTGCCCAGGTCACTACGCGCGTGATGGCTGCGTCCCAGTGCTTGCTGCCGGGCACCTCCGGTGTCTGAGAGAGCCAGAATGTATTCTCATCGATAATGCTGAACCGGTTCTTCCGGATAAAGATTGCTGAGTATTCTCCCTTTTGTTTTCCATCATCCCTTCCGGCACCAAAGAAGTCGTACTCTTTTAGCGCGTTCTCAATATCGATTAACTGATGATGAAGGGCCTCCTGCACCCCGATGATATCGGGGTCGTACTTTTTTATCAGATCGAAGACTTTGCTTTTTCTTTTGCTCCATTGGTTCGGTCCGTCACCCGGATTATCATACCGGATGTTGTAAGTCATCACTTTGACTTCCTGAGCGTGCAGGGAAAAGCTCAGCAACAGGATTAGGGGAAAGATTACGTATCGCATGTCTAAAGTTAATAAAATGATTGAAGGGCGGGCCTCAAAAACAAAAAACCGGCAGAACCGGTTAAATTTTATTTTCTTACGCCAGGGCTTCCACTGCCTGAACTTCATCCGGCATCATGCGCTTGAAAAGATTTTCAATTCCAGCCTTCAGGGTCACCATCGATGAAGGACAACCACTACACGATCCCTGGAGTCTCACTTTAACGACTCCTTCACGGAACGAATGGAAAGTAATGGCTCCGCCATCCTGTTCGACTGCGGGGCGAATGTACTCCTCCAGAATGGTCCTGATCTTCTTCACAGTTTCCGTTTCCTCCTGGACAGGTGTTTCATCCTGTTCATCCACCTCAATGATAAACTTGCCCGATTCAAGAAAATTCTTGATGTGTTGTTTCAGCGTATTCTGAATTTCAAGCCATTCAATACTCTCCTTCTTGGTGACGGTAATAAAATTGCTCATATAAAATACCCGGTCCACGAAAGGGTAGGAAAACAATTCCTTTGCAAGGGGTGCGTTCCCGGTGCTTTCTACATCCGGGAAGTCGAAGCTCAATCCCTCCGGGATCAGCATTTCATTGACAACAAATTTCAGTGAATTCGGATTCGGATTCGATTCGAGGTAAATATGAATATTCTTGGGTGAAGCCTGGAGCATATTTCTATAATTTAGCCAAAATTAGTCAACAAAAATAGACAAATTAAGTTCTGCCGGCTGTTATTATTTGCTGATAACCAACTTAAAATCGTGGTTTTTATAGGCTCCGGTTTCTTCAGATGTCGACGCCACGCGAGATCGGGCCTCCCATTATTTTGCAGCCAAAGCATTGACACGGCCTGTCCCGGAAACGGCAACTTTTCCTATATTCACGCCTTCGGTTGGGATAGGCGCCGTTGGCAATACCTGCAGCAACCGTGCATGATTAAACTGACACCCTAAATCTCAACAGCCTGTGACGCAGAAACGGATCGTTCCAATTTTTTTACTTCTTTTTACCATTTCTGCGGTCATTCACCTGGTCGAATTCTCGAAAATCCTCGCAGTCAATCCGTTGGTCCTGACCGCCAGCAGGTGGATCGCCTGGTCAGTGTTGATCCTCTTTGCCATCAAGAAGAAATCGCTTACCACCTGGATCCTGCTCAGCATGGTGATTGGCGTGGAGATTGGACTGAATTTTCCCGAGTTTTCTCAAAACCTCCGCGTATTGAGCCAGATCTTCCTCCGGTTGATCAAAACCATTATCGCTCCGATCCTTTTTGCGACGCTTGTGGTAGGAATTGCAGGACATTCGAACCTTAAGCAGGTAGGCAGAATGGGCTGGAAATCTATTTTGTATTTTGAGGTCGTTACGACCCTGGCATTGGTGATCGGTGTGGTTGCCATTAATATCACGAAGGCCGGAGAAGGAATTTCGCTGCCTGAAGGGTTTGATCAGGAATTGCCTGCAGCAGTACCGCAGACCTGGGACCAGACTGTCCTGCATGTGTTTCCTGAAAATTTCATCAAATCCATTTATCACGGCGACGTTCTGCCGATCGTTATCTTCAGTATCCTTTTTGGGATCTCACTGGCCTTGCTACCGGAACCGAAGAAACGACCGGTACTGGAATTTACAGAAGGGCTGGCCGAAACAATGTTCAAGTTTACCAACATCATCATGCACTTCGCTCCTTTCGGTGTTGGCGCTGCCATTGCGGTGACGGTAGGTCACCTGGGCATCGATATCCTGATGTATTTGCTGAAATTGCTTTTTACCCTATACGGGGCACTGACTATTTTCTTGTTGTTAGTTCTCGTGCCTGTCGCGCTGTTCTTCAAGGTACCAGTCCGGAAATTTATCAAGGCCATTTCCGAACCAGTATCCATAGCCTTTGCGACAACCAGTTCAGAGTCTGCGTTGCCGAAGGCTATGGAGAACATGGAGAAGCTTGGCGTACCTCGAAAAATTGTTTCTTTCGTACTTCCCACAGGTTATACCTTTAACCTCGATGGCAGTACGCTTTACCTTTCACTGGCCTCGATTTTTGTTGCGCAGGCGGCAAACATCGACCTGACTGTTGGTGAACAGGTCCTGATGGTATTCACGTTAATGTTGACCAGCAAAGGTGTCGCCGGCGTTCCGCGGGCAACACTGGTGATCCTGTTAGGTACGGCCGCATCCTTTGGCTTACCTGTCTGGCCCATCATGGCTATCCTGGGCATCGATGAGCTCATGGATATGGCGCGGACCTCCGTGAACGTGATCGGTAATTGTCTTGCCACGGTGGTCATCGCCAAATGGGAAGGTGAATTCACCGAAACGGATGTGACCGATTTTGATTAGGATCAAGCCCTCGAACCTTTTCTGCTCGTTGCGAGAATAACCACTCCGGCCACGAGAAGGATTGCTCCGGTAACAGGTGACCAGTAAATAGGCGTCTTTTCTGTCTTGTTGATTTCGATAGGGCCAACATCAGCCACTTCTTTCTTGGTGACCAGATTGAATCCGGTGAATACAGTCATAATACCACCGATGACGATCAGTAAAATACCTAAGGTTTTCATAATGAATGATTTTTCTAAACCTTAGTTTAAAAGTTGTGCCTTCCTGTAATGGACAGCATTTTCGGAATACACGCTGCTAATGCGTATATAATTCTACAGCTGCCTTCGACAGAAGATTAACGGATTTTCGACGTTCTTGCCTGGAGCAGGAAGTCAGCGATGACCAGTGCGGCCATCGACTCTACGATGGGAACGGCGCGGGGCACCACACAGGGATCATGGCGGCCTTTTCCCGAAACGGTAACAGCATTCCCTTCCTTGTCAACGCTCTCCTGATCCTGCATGATGGTTGCGACAGGCTTAAAGGCGACGTTGAAATAAATAGGTTCTCCATTGGAGATTCCACCCTGGATACCACCGGAATAGTTCGTTTTCGTCCTGACCCTGTCACCTTCTCTAAAGAATTCATCGTTGTGCTGCGATCCCCGCATGGTGATCCCTTCAAAGCCACTGCCATACTCAAAGCCCTTCACGGCATTGATGCTTAGCATGGCCTTTCCGAGTTCCGCATGCAGCTTGTCGAACACAGGCTCTCCCAGTCCGACCGGTGTATTCAGAACAACACCTGTAACAACACCTCCGATCGTATCGCGGTCCAGGCGCACCTGGTCTATGAGTTCGATCATTTTTTCCGCAGTCCTTTTGTCCGGACAGCGAACAATGTTGTCCTCGGTCTGCGACAGGTCGAGTGCGGAAAAGTGCGGCGCCCTGATCTCTCCTACCTGTGATACATAGGCCTGGACGGTGATGCCGCTTTCCTTCAGCAGGAGTTTGGCAATGGCGCCTGCGGCCACGCGGGCCGCTGTTTCGCGGGCTGAACTTCGTCCGCCGCCGCGATAGTCGCGTACGCCGTATTTAGTGTCATAGGTGAAATCGGCATGCGATGGGCGGAATGTGTTCGCGATATGACTGTAGTCTTTGCTCCGCTGGTCCTGGTTTTCAATCGACATCGCGATGGGCATCCCGGTGGAAACGCCTTCAAATACCCCGCTCAGGATCTTCACTGTATCCTCTTCCTTCCGCTGAGTGGTGATGCGTGACTGACCTGGTTTGCGACGTGCGAGTTCAGACTGGATAAAGCCTTCGTCAATGCGCAGACCCGCGGGACATCCATCGAGGATAACGCCAATTGCCGGACCATGGGATTCGCCAAAAGTTGTGATCCGAAAAATTTTTCCGTATGAATTTCCCATGGAAGAAACAAGCTGAGTGAGAATCTTAAAACCGCACGAAAATAACTATTTCTTAAATACCAGGTATGCTGAGGAAGCCAGGACGAGGAAAATAAAAACACCAAATGCAGTCTGCTGCCACCCATGATCCTTCATAAGCGTTAATCCATTGTCTGCAGTCTGAATCTTATCATAGAAACTTCCATCATCATTCGCCTGGATCACTTCATTCTTGGTGCTTTCACCTGTCACGTAGACCGTGAGGTTAGAGCGAAGCGTATCGTAGCGCGCCTCATCAGGATTAAAGAACACCCACTGGAAATAGTTTTTCAGGTCATAACGTCCCGGTTCTTTCGGGATCAGGAAATAGTTAAAAGATTTTGTTCCGGTGACACGGGAATTTTCACGCTTGATATCCATCCTGACGTTTGGTTCATAAAATTCGAAGTTCGCATCGTTCGCGACAGCAGGTTTCTGGATGGCGGAAATATTTCCCTCCCCATAGATATTAAAGACATAAGAAACGCTTTTACCGGTCGTGACGTCTGTGGATGGCATCATTTCTGAGACCTTGTAATTTCCGACAGCGACGGCGTCGCGCAGGGGATGCTCCGGAAGTTCCTTCACCTTCACGCGCTTCGTTTTGCTGTAGAATGTTTTAAAATCCTCTTTGCGATTTTGGCCAAAGAAAGATGGATTCCGGGCAACCTTGTACTTGATCATTTCAAGGGCAACCTTCGGGAACTCGATCGGCTCCGCGTTCAACGGATAATACGTCGCCTGATATATTTTATAGCGCGTGTACTCCTTTGCGCCAATGTTGACCGACTCACCTTCAATGTTCTCGATATTAAAATTTTCCTCCCAGCAGTTTGTTGGCTTCAATTTTTTGAGGATCTCGGAGAGTTGCCTTCCCAATTCATAGAACTGAAGCGGGGCGCGGTTATCTGCCGAGACATAGAATGAAAGCGTTGCATTAAAACCTTCCCCTGCATAGACTTCGTCTTTACTGGTCGATAGCGCCAGAAAGGCATCTTCTTTTACATCTACAAACTCGGTTTCGGTGCGTCCGAAAAAATCATCGGGACTGCGATCGAAAAAGCTCCGGAAGGGGTCCTGCTGTTGCTGCGCGGCCGGACCGACCGTGACCTTTTTTCCAGCTACCTGGATATTCTTATCATTCACCTTCATCGTAAAATCAGGAATGGTAAAAGTGCCCTGTCTTAAGGGCAGGTAGGTCATGATAATACTCTGGGAAGAAGAGATCTGACCGTTAATGATATTCTGGGTGGACTGGGTGGACGTACCTCTTTTTCGGAAGCCATTGATATCGGGAAAATTATCATAGGAGCGCAGACGATCATTCTGGACAGTCAGGGTGATGGTCCAGACCTGGTTTTCACCAATCTCATCCGGGCCAAGCGTGACCTGCGCCTTTTGTGCCCGGGTGGTGGTAAAAATCAACAGAAGGAGAAATAAAACGATCAGGCGCATGTGCAATTGTGAATTAATATCTTCAATTACAAAACTAAATCCAGGGAATAAAAATTGCTGGAATTAGGGCAAATTAAACAGAAATCGCCAAGTTGATGAATGCGTGAAAACTGTTTAAAATTTTTTTTCAATATATTTTCATTGAATTCCCCGGAAATAATAAATTCAGTCTTAATTAAACACTATTCAAAATCGTTGCCATGTTGAATTATGTCAAAACTATACTCACCAAAGTGAGTTTTGACGCTCTCCTGTTTGAAAAAGAGCTAAAAAAGGCTATCAAAATGTTGATAGCGGATGAAATCAACGAACTCAAAAAGTGGTGTTACACCAGATTTGGGGCCCTACACGAAGCAATCCTGAACCGATGCTTCGTGGTAAATTGATCTGAACACGCTAAACTAAGCCTTTTGCTGCTGCAAAAGGCTTTTTTTTTAGGATCCGAACCGGGATCTTGATCGGGTACTGATGCTGCCACTAAACAGAATGTTGAAACGGATCCCGGTGGAAGCTATCTGCTGGTTAGCCGGCCTGGTGGTGCTGGCAGCGAGCGATACGGCCGCCAGCCATTTTTCCCTATGCCCGCTCAAAAATGCGGGCCTCGGCTTTTGTCCGGGCTGCGGACTCGGAAGGTCCGTCACGCTGTTATTTCACGGAGACATTTTGAGATCCTTTCAAACACACCCCCTGGGTGTTTTTGCCGTGATTGTTCTATCTTACAGAATCGCTCAACTCACAAAACAATACTTCCAACATTATGGCAAGAGTTATTGACGTTCTACCTGAGATTACCGGTGAAGAGATGCTCTACATCCAGGCCCTTCTAAAGGACATGGACGATGAAAGGGCGCGCACCTTCGCAAGTGTTTACCGCACCAGAAGGAAAGATCCACAAATGATCCTCATCACCGCCTTGCTGGGATTTATTGGATTTGCAGGAATACATCGCTTTATCATGGGCCAGATTGGAATGGGCATCCTCTACTTCTTCACCGGAGGACTTTGCCTGATCGGAACGATCATCGATCTGGTAAACCATCAGAAGCTAACCTTTGAACACAATCAGAAAATTTCAAATGAAGTGCTTGCGATGCTGCGATAGGAGTGGAACGTGAATCAGCAATCGTGATCGTGAATTGTGAGGACTGCGTTACATGGGTGTTCTATTTCATCATGGAATGGGTGCGGGTTTCGAAGAGAATCTGGGTGGTGGCATGACTGACAAACCAATGACCAACAACCAACGCTATTCCAAAAACCGGATATTCCGCATCAGCCCTTCATACTTCGTTCTCTTCAAGGGGGAATCTTTAAAAACTTTTTGAAATACTTCCTCCGACAGATCGCGCCAGTCAGCGGCGGTCATGTCCTCCAATTCGGAAGCAGGTTTAAATCGCGGTTCGTGGTGTGGCGTTGCAAACCTGTTCCATGGACAAACATCCTGACAGATGTCGCAGCCGAATATCCAGTTCTCAAACTTACCTTTCAGGCCGGCAGGAATTTCATCCTTCAGCTCAATGGTGAAGTAGCTGATACATTTACTCCCATCCACCACGTAAGGATCCTGGATGGCATCGGTGGGGCACGCATCCATACAGGCGGTACAGGTGCCGCAGTAATCTTTTAACGGGCCGTCGTATTCAAGCTCCAGGTCGATGATGAGTTCTGCCAAAAAATGGAAACTACCCGATTCCCGGTTGAGCAAAAGACTGTTCTTGCCAATCCAGCCCAAACCGCCCTTCTTTGCCCAGACGCGTTCCATTACCGGAGCGGAGTCGACAAATGCCCTTCCTTCCACGTTCCCGATGGAAAGGCGGATCTCCTCCACGAATTGCTTCAGTTTCTCTTTGATGACAAAATGATAGTCTTCACCATACGCGTACTTGGCCACCTTGTACTGACCTTCATGAGAAAGATCTTTCTCGGGGTAATAATTGTACAGGAGACTTACAACAGACTTAGCACCCGGGACAAGCAACGTAGGGTCCAGACGCTTATCAAAATAGTTTTCCAGGTAACTCATTTTTCCCTGATATCCCCGGCGCAGCCATGCCTCCAGCCGGGGCGCTTCTTCAGCAAGGAACTCCGCCCGGGATATCCCGCAAAAAGAAAAGCCCAGCTTGTTTGCTGTGGCTTTAATAAAATGAGTCCGTTGAGTGATGTCTGTCAAAGTCCTGTCTTTTCCCGCTTCGTCCACACCTCGTCAATTGGGTCGCCCTTGCTGCTTGAGCCCTGGTGACGCCAGGCTCCGTCTTCGCGTGAATACGCAAACGCAAGACTTGCGCCAACCCGCGAACTATCCCTCGAAAAGAATTCAATATGCTCCGTGTATTTTCCATCACGGGTGGTATATGTGCCACCGCCGGTTCCGGAGAATTCTTTTGTATCAACGTTGTACGCGATCCACTGAAAGCGCGTGCCCGAAAGTATTTTCATCGTTCTTCTTGCGCCTGGCGTCATTTTGGACATTTCTCCATCGCGCATGCGGCCTGTTATCAGCCATGCCCCTGCCAGTTGACCAGGTGTTCCATTATCAAGCTGCCTCCACTGAACGTCACCAGACGCGTCCTGAAACGTCATGGCACTTTTTTTCAGCGTAACCTTTTGACGCAACTCCTTTCCAACCAATTCCGGACTTGACGAATGAAACTCAATCATGGCGATCCATTCGCCACCCTCCACCCGGTATGAACCTCCATGGGTGCTGATGAATTTCTTGTTTTCGTGATCATAAACAGCAACGGAAAAATATTTCTCCGAGCAGATCATCGTGCTCTCGTGCGGAAGGGCATCGCTTTGCCATGCACCCCGGAGATCTGCCGGCCGCTGGGCGCTGAGATCTGGCGCTTTCATCATTAGTAAAATCGTGAAACAGGCTGTAAGAAATACCAACGCTGTCATTTTCATGTCTTCAGTTTTTAAGTATCCGGTAAGTTGAAATTACAGAATATTCAGCATTTGAGGAACGTCACTTCCACAGTTTCTCAGGATAGTCGCCTTTGGTTACCAGTTCACGGATTTTAGCGGAGACAGCTTCTTTATCTTCCTTGTAAGTAACGCCAAACCAGATGTTGCCTCCGCCCAGGACCTTCACTTTTCCTTTACCCTGGCGGATCATATTATTTACCATCAATGGTATGAAAAATTCAGCTTTGATATTTTTATAATTACTCTCAACAAAATCGTCAAACATCACGGCCGTCAGATCAAAGACATCGGGATGAAAGCCCCAGAAGTTCATGGAGGTTGGCGCATCCGGACTTAATTCTACGTCACCGTCTTTTTCCCTGGAGATGATCTTGTCGTTTTCCACGACGATGGTAGTTCTTTCGACTACAGATTTCAAATATCCCTGTTCGTCCGTTTCTCCGACGCCTCTTGAAACGCTTCCATGTTTGGAGAGGACGTTCTTCAACGTATAGCCTACCATCGCATGCGCGCCCGATTTTTCACTGGCAAAAAATCCGGCAATGGATTCAAACGCATCCTTTCCATAAAAATCATCGGCGTTGATCACTACGAACGGTTCATTGATCACATGTCGGGCGCATAGGATCGCGTGTCCTGTGCCCCAGGGCTTGACACGTTCAGGGTTCTGATATTCTTTCGGAATAAATTTGTTTTGGGGCTGCACGACAAAGTCGATCTCAATCTTACCATTGGCCTTTGGGGCAAATTTTTCCCTGACGACATCCAGGATCTCTTCCCGGACAATGAAAACAACCTTGGTGAAACCTGCACGGATGGCATCAAAAAGGGAATAATCCATAATCGTTTCGCCGTTCGGCCCGAAGCCGTCGATCTGTTTGATTCCGCCGTATCGGCTTCCGATTCCCGCCGCAAGTACTAATAATGTGAGTTTATTTTGCCTGTTATTTGGTGAGTCCATGGTCTTTTATTTATTTTTCGATAAGTGTTTGCGCAAACATTTATATTAGGCGCTAATTCGCTAGCGGATATCCCTACACAGGTTGCCCGCTCGAAGGCGCAAAAATAAAGTTTTACCTGAATTTGTACGTACAATAATCCAACAACTTCAGATTCAAATTATTATTCAACAAAACGGTTAAACCCCTTCATGACTTCACAACAAAAATCCTATGTACTTCCGATGATCATCATCGGTGCATTATTCTTCATTTTTGGTTTTGTAACCTGGGTAAACGGTACACTCATTCCTTACCTGAAAATAGCCTGCCAGCTCGAGAGCGATTTTCAATCTTACCTTGTCGCTACAGCATTTTTCATTGCCTACGGGGTGATGGCCATTCCATCATCGTTCGTATTGAAGAAAACCGGCTATAAGAAAGGTATGGCCATAGGATTGTTCGTGATGGCGATCGGCGCGATTCTTTTCGTACCGGCTGCACAGGCGAGGGACTACAACCTGTTCCTTATCGGATTGTTTATCATCGGCACCGGGCTGGCATTGCTGCAGACAGCATCGAATCCATATGTATCGATCATCGGACCCATAGAAAGCGCAGCAACGCGCATCAGTATCATGGGGATCTGTAACAAATTTGCGGGCATACTCGCAGGATTGATCTTTGGATATATCGCCTTAAAGGATGCCGATGCCGTCCAGCAGAGCCTTCTCACGATGGATGCGGCGGCAAAGGATGCGCTGCTGGATGAGCTTGCAAGTCGTGTAATCGTTCCATACCTGATCATTTCAGGCGTATTGGTTGTGCTGGCGATTGCGATCATCTTTTCCGGACTTCCCGACATCAAAGATGACGGCAGCGAGGACGGAACGGACACATCGCTTTCAGCAAGCAAAACAAGCGCGTTCCAGTTTCCGCACCTGTTGCTGGGTATCCTGGCTATTTTCCTTTACGTCGGAGTGGAAGTAATGGCGGGTGATACCATCATCAGCTATGGAACATCACTGGGCATTGAAATGAGCACGGCGCGATTCCTGTCGCAACTTACCCTTGCGTTCATGCTTGTGGGATACATCATCGGGATCTTTACCATCCCGAAATACCTGTCTCAATCTTATGCACTCCGGCTGTCGGCCATTCTTGGCGTAATCTTCACCATTGGAGCAGTGGTTACTGACGGTTTTGTCTCTGTAACCTTCATCGCGATGCTCGGTTTGGCCAATGCCCTGATGTGGCCTGCGATCTTCCCGCTTGCCATTGATGGTCTTGGAAGATTTACAAAGATTGCATCGGGTCTTCTGGTGATGGCCATTTCAGGCGGCGCTGTTCTTCCGTTGATATACGGTAAGCTATTGGAAGCGTGGGGGCCGAAAGAGGCTTATATCATGATGGTACCCTGCTACTTGTACATCCTGTATTTTGCCGTAAGCGGATATCGCGCGGGCAAAACAAAAAAGGTCGCCCTTACCTGACACGGTCTTTAAGACTTTTCATCTATACCCTGCACGCCGGTGCAGGGTATTTTTTTTGGTGCAGTCAAAAAAAACAGCGATTACGTTGCGGCGGCATAGGACCGGTATTCGCGTATCCAGTTCCAAAGTCCGAAGGCCGCGATAAAGCAAAAGAGCAGGTATTCAAGGGCGACGAACTTTATTCCCTTGACAAAATACATGTAGGTAGCTATTGTATCGATCACTATCCACAGTATCCAGCTTTCTATTTTTTTGTTGATCATCAGGAACGTGGTCATAATGCTCATGACCGTGACAAATGAATCGAGGTAGGGAAAAGCGCTGGGCCTCGAAAATATCCGGGGGAAAATGTCATGGATGTTTTCGGCAAACAAACCGAACAAGAATGTGCCCGCGGCGCCAGAAAGGAAAATAATCACAAATTGGCCGGGTTGCATGTAGCTCACGCGCAGCTCATGCTTCCGGTCTTCTTCCGACTTCTCCGGATGTGTCCACCGCCACCACCCGAGCAGGTTGGTAACAAGAAAAAAGACCTGAAGAAACATGTCAGGATAAAGTTGCACCTGATAAAATAAAAAGAAGAACAAGATCACGTTGACGATCCCGACCGGCCAGCTCCAGACATTGGCCTTTGCGGACAACCATATGGCTACAGCTCCTGCCAGTGTTCCGAAAAATTCGAGGTAGCTCATGGGATAACCCAGGGCTTCGAAAAAGATTTTGTCAATGTCCAGGAAACGCATGGGATGGTGGTGGCCCTAGATCCCTGAAGGGATCTTGGGGAGTCAGAGTTTAATGCAGATATTTTTGACGTCAGTGAAGAACTTAAGCGCATCCCATCCGCCTTCGCGGCCGACGCCGGATTGTTTCATCCCTCCAAAAGGTGTGCGCAGATCGCGGAAGAGCCAGCAATTGACCCAGATGATGCCGCTTTTTAATTGCGCTGAAACACGGTGCGCGCGTTTCAGATTTTCCGTCCAGATAGTGGCGGATAAGCCATACGTGGTGCTGTTCGCCCCCTCGATCGCCTCTTGTTCAGAATCAAAAGGCATCACCGTAATCACAGGACCAAAAATTTCCTCCTGGTTTGTGCGACATTGTGTGCCGAGTCCGGCGATGATGGTAGGCTCAACAAAGAACCCGTTTTCGCAACGACCCTTGACCTTTAACTGATTGCCTCCGGCAAGGATCTGGCCGCCTTCCTCTTTCGCCAACGCTATATAGGAGAGCACTTTCTTCATGTGGGCTTCTGTCACCAAAGCGCCGATCCTGGTATTTTCATTCATCGGGTCGCCGACGACAAGGGAGCGCGTTCGTTTCACGAGTGCCCCGACAAACTGCTCATAGATGCTGCGCTCAACAAAAACCCTGGAGCCACAAAGGCAGATCTCACCCTGATTTGAAAATGAAGATTCGAGGGTCGTTTCGAGGGCCTGGTCGAAATTGCAGTCGGCAAAGATGATGTTCGGATTTTTTCCGCCCAACTCAAGCGATAATTTTTTAAACATGGGTGCCGCCGTTGCGGCAATTTTTTTCCCGGTCACCGTTCCTCCTGTGAAAGACACCGCCGCGACATCGGGATGTTCGACGATACTTTGTCCGACTTTGTTGCCCAACCCGTGCACGATGTTCAGCACGCCTTTCGGAAGTCCGGCCTCCATGCACAGCTGAGAAAAAAGAAACGCAGTCGCCGGTGTGAGCTCGGAGGGCTTCGCCACGACGGTGCAGCCGGCAGCCAACGCGGGGGCTATTTTCCATGTGAACAGGTATAACGGAAGGTTCCATGGAGAGATGCATCCCGCAACACCGACGGGCGTCCGGGAAGTATAATTGATTGCTTCACCTCCCGTAACATGCGCTTCAGTCGAAAAATGAATCGCGCCGGTGGCAAAGAACCGCATGTTGGCAGAAGCACGCGGAATGTCAACTTTTTTTGCAAGGTTCAGCGGCTTTCCATTGTCGATGCTTTCCGCGATGGCAAGTTTTTCCAGATTGTCATCAATGAGGTCAGCGATCTTCAAAAGTATGGCAGATCGCTTTTCCACCGCCATGGCGGACCATCCGGAAAAGGCATGATTCGCCGCCTCCACTGCCAGTTGAACATCCTGCGCATCCGAATCCGGCAACCTGCTATACACACTTCCCTCGGCGGGATTGATGTTATCCAGATACTTCCCGGACAGGGGAGCAATCAATTCACCGTTGATGTAATTGCTTAGCTTTTGCATCGGCTTGGTTAATAGTCACGGGAAGGAAGTCTCACTTCTTCGTGATCTTGAATTCCACCCGGCGGTTTAACTGGCGGTTATCTTCTGTATCGTTGGCCACCATCGGTTTCGCACCGCCGTAGCCTTTGCCTACAATTCTCTTTTCAGAGATGCCCTTGGAGATCAGATATTGTTTCACAGCCTCCACACGCTCTTCGGACAGCGCCAGGTTTGCCTTCGGATCTCCCCTTCCATCCGTGTGTCCCTCGAGCTCAATTTCAATGGTCTTATTGTCCTTCATGATCCTGACAAGACGATCGAGTTCAGGATAGGATTCCGGCATCAATAGTGACTTGCTCTGAACAAAAAAAACATTCTTCAGTTGAATGGACTCCCCGATTTCAATAGGAACCAGCAAAAGATCTTTTGTAAGCTCGCCATACTCCTGAAGGTTGACCAGTTCCATGTTCTCGTTAACTGACAGGTACCCCGTTGCTTCGGCGTGGTAGCCATACTTTTTGCCTGCTGCCAGCACGATCTGGTAGCCGCCACTGCTCGGATCGGAACGCGCTTCACCCACCTCCTGCCCGCTATTTAAATCATCAAACCGGATGATGGCCTCGAGTGGTTGCTGTGTTTTCGCATTTAAAACCCTGCCCTGCACCAGTACCACCGGATCAGGCTTCACAATTTCCGGAAGTTTGAAGCGAATAATATCGGTAAGTCCTTCGCTCTTGATGTTACTTACCATGTATCCGTAATCACCGGAGGCGGGCAACGTATAATAAGCATCAAAGCCCACCGTATTTATTCCCAGCCCGAGGTTAACGGGTTCGGACCAATGCGTCCATCCTTCTGAAAGCCGGCGTGACATAAAGATATCGACGTCGCCATATCCGGGCCTGCCGTTGGAGGCGAAGTAAAGTGTTTTGTTGTCGGCTGATAAGAAAGGTGAATACTCGTCGCCGGGTGAATTGAGGACTTTCCCGGTATGGATAGGAGGACTCCAGGTGCCGTCGGACCTTTTTACACAGACATAAATGTCGCGCTCTTTTTCCCAGGCTTTGTAAAAAGCGTTGGATTTCAATTTGGCTACAAACAGTAAAGCCTTTCCATCAGGAGAAAGACTTCCTTCCAGGAAATCCGATTCATTTTTGAAGCGTATACCCAGATCCTCCAGCGACGACCATCCGTTCGCCGTACGGTGTCTGAAGGCAAAGCCATCGTTGATATGAAAAAGGAACGTGTTGTTATCGGTGCTGGCGGATACCAGGTTGTTTGTTGTCGGTGTGTTTACCGGTTCTCCGAGATTAGCACTGGTCGACCAGGAAACGCCATCGGCCGTCCGCGACATCCAGATATCCTCCTTGTCCTTCACTCCTCCGACATTTTCCGGACTGTGTTTTCTTCCGAAGTACAACGTCTTTCCATCGGAAGAGATTTTTGGACTCACTTCATCAAATCGCGAATTCACATTCCGTCCCAGGTTTTGCCTGACGCCGGAGTTGGACATGGCGCGCGGCAGATTGATGCGGATGTTGTGCCTGAAAATATAATCGTCGACCAGCAACTTCATCTTTGTATAGGTCACGAAGCCTACATATTTACCATGCCATGGAAAGGCGCGGGTGGTGGCCACTTTTTTACCGTTGAGCCAGAAAGAAAGAACGTTTTTAGTTTGCTCCACCTTCAAGCGGTTCTCCTGCCCCATCGGTTTAACAAGCGTGGTCTCGCGCCATTCATCGGACACGTTCAGACTTCTGTCGGAGCAATATATCCGGAAGAAACCGGTGGTGGTAAAAGTGAAGTTATTCATTCCATCCTGGCCGTCGAAGCCCCAGATGAAACCGATCCCATTGTTATCCTTTCCGTCTAGCTGTATAAAGGAAGCCTCAAGAGAAAAGTCCTTCTTAGGGTCGGCATACGGAGCGAGGTATGACATCCATCCGCCCTCGGGGGCGTCGATGAGGTATTTTCCGTCCTGTAACAGGACACGGTAATCCTCCGTTCTACCCTCAAACCAACCATACTTATTATCGTCAAAAGTCTCGTGCAGAATGACAGGTGGTTGCCCTTCCGCAGAATTCGTCAATAATAAAAGTAAAAGTAAAATCATCATATCACCATCGGCAATCTACAAAGATCCGGTTCTTCCTCCGTCTACCGGTAAATTAATTCCATTAATATAACCTGCTGCGGGACTTGCCAGAAAGGCGGCCGCCGCAGCCACTTCTTGTGATGACGCAAGCCTTCCCGCGGGGATCTCACGAATCATCTGTGTCTGAACCTCATCAAATGAGTTGCCAGATTTCTCAGCTTTATTTCTTATCACTTCCTCCAGCCTGTCTGTCTTTGTCGCTCCGGGCAACACGTTGTTCACGGTGATCCCATACGGCGCCAGTTCAACCGATAGGGTCTTCGACCAGTTGGCAACAGCGCCCCTGACAGTGTTAGAAACACCGAGACCCTGGATGGGAATCTTCACCGATGTTGAAATGATGTTGATCACCCGACCGAAACGTTCGGCCTTCATACCAGGCACCACTGCCTGCACGAGTATCTGATTACAGATCAGGTGGGCGGAAAATGCACGCAAATAATCGTCGGGTTGCGCGTCAATCGCCTTTCCCGCCGCGGGCCCTCCCGTATTATTCACCAATATATGCACAACGTTTTTCGCCGCATAGGCGTCGACAACGGACTTCAAACCATCCGGAAAATTAAAATCAGCGATTAAATATTCATGCCGCTGTCCATGGGTATTGGGTAATTCGAGGAGGGTGGATTTTAAGGCAGATTCCCTGCGCGCGATCAGCGTAATGGACGCGCCCAAATGGGCGAGCTCAATGGCTATCGCCTTACCGATGCCGCGGGTGCTACCACAAACGAAGGCGCGCTTACCATTTAAATCAAGATCCATACCCAATCCTTATTGAAATTCTTTAGTAATTTTAGTGAAATATTTGATTAGTCATTCTATCGTTCACTACACATAAATTACTGCCATGGCCGTTCGCAGACCATTTAATCTTAAACAGTGGATTGCCGAGAACCGCGATCTCCTCAAACCACCGGTCGGAAATAAAAATCTCTATGCCGATGCCGGCGATTATATTGTCATGATCGTGGCTGGGCCCAACGCGCGCAAAGATTATCATTATAATGAAACTGAGGAATTATATTATCAATTAGAAGGTGATATTACCGTTAAAATACAGGAAGATGGCAACGCCGTCAGCATCCCGGTAAAGGAAGGCGATATGTTCTTACTTCCTGGCAAGGTGCCCCATTCTCCCATCAGGCCCGCCAATACTATCGGGCTGGTGATCGAGCTTAAAAGAACAGGCGCCGGGGAGGATGGCCTGATGTGGTTCTGTGAACAGTGCAATCACAAACTGCATGAATACAAATTTCCGCTGTCCGACATTGAAAAGGATTTTCTTCCCCGTTTCAGGGACTTTTATGGATCTGAAGCGCTGAGGACCTGTAAAAAGTGCGGTACGGTAATGGAAGCTGATCCCCGGTTCGTATAATGAATGGCATAGGATATTACCTTTCACCGCTCGGTGATCTCATGATCACGTCCGAAGGCGAAAAGATAACCGGTGTGATCTTTGTTTCCTCGGAACGATCCGAGGTGAACATCACGCCGGTCATTGAGCAGTGTATCGTCGAACTTGATGAATATTTCTTTCGCGGCCGCAAGTTTTTTTCGGTAGATCTTCATCTGTCAGGATCCGATTTCCAGAATAAAGTGTGGAATGAATTGTTGACCATACCCTACGGAAAGACAATATCCTACATGGAATTAGCGCTTCGGATCGGAGACATCAACAGTATCCGGGCCGTTGGGCTCGCCAACGGACAGAATCCCATTGCCATACTGGTTCCCTGTCACCGCGTGATCGGAAAGAACGGAGACCTCGTCGGGTACGCGGGAGGACTTGACAAGAAGATATGGCTGCTTCAGCATGAGGGCGCATTCTCTGAACAGCTGAAGCTGTGGGAGTAAGTGAGAAAAGCGAAAGGTGAAATTCGCGGGATTGGTCAATCAGGACCCAACAGATACAGGCAGGTTCCAGGGATTCTGCAGAAGAAGATCTTTATGGCATTTGAGAATTCAATAAAATTTGCACGGAGAATGGACCGCAATGACCCGTTGAAGGCATTCCGGAACAGGTTTCACATTCCGGTGGTGAAAGGCAAACCGGCCATTTACTTCACAGGAAATTCACTTGGTCTTCAACCCAGATCCACCCGGAAGTTTGTCGGGGCCGAGTTGGATGACTGGGCCAGACTTGGTGTTGAAGGACATGTAAACGCGCGACGTCCGTGGGTTGAATATCACAAGTTCACCAAAAATATCCTGGCCAGGATCACAGGGGCTAAACCCATCGAAGTGGTTGCAATGAACCAACTCACGGTGAATCTTCACCTCTTGCTCGTATCGTTTTATAAGCCCGGGCCGAAACGCTTTAAAGTCCTGACCGAGGCGGGAGCTTTTTCATCAGACCAGTACGTCCTGGAGTCTCAACTGAAATTTCATGGCATCGATCCGGCTGAGGGACTCATTGAACTGAAACCTCGTGAAAGAGAGACTTATCTCCGTACAGAGGACATTCTGCAAGCCATCAAAGACAACGCCAGCGAGATCGCGCTGATCTTTTTTGGAGGCGTCCAATATTATACAGGGCAGTTTTTTGACATTCAAAGGATTACTGCAGCCGGACATGAAGCCGGTGCAGTGGTAGGTTTTGACCTGGCCCACGCCATCGGAAATGTAGGGCTGAACCTTCACCGGGATGACGTCGATTTTGCGGCCTGGTGCAGTTACAAATATCTGAACTCCGGTCCCGGCGCGATTGCGGGAGCCTTTGTCCATGAGCGTCATGCCCATAATAACCATTTGCCGCGCTTTGCCGGGTGGTGGGGTCATGACGAGAAGGCGCGCTTCCTCATGAAAAAAGGATTCAACGCCATGCCAGGGGTTGATGGGTGGCAACTGTCCAACCATCCCATCCTGCCGGGCGCTGCGCACCTGGCCTCCCTGGAGATCTTTAAAGAGGCTGGAATGCGAAACCTGCGAAAAAAAAGTGAACAACTCACGGGCTATCTGGAATTTGTGCTTCACAGCATTGATCCCGGTGAACGATCTTTTTCTCTTATTACACCACGGAACCCGAAAGAACGCGGATGTCAGCTTTCGATCTACATGAAATCCGATGGCAAAAGAATTTTTGACCGCCTTGTCAAAGCCGGCGTCATCGCCGACTGGCGCGAACCGGATGTGATCAGATTGGCACCCGTGCCCTTATACAATACTTTTGAAGAGGTATTTCGGTTTGGTGAGATCTTTGCAAAAGCAATTAAGGTGTAAGGGATGGATGAGGAGCTGTCAGTTCGAATCGTGCGCTGCCAACGCCTGAACAAAAGGAGTCACTTGATCCGGTGCAGTAGTAGTTCTGGGTTTTGCAAAAGTTAAGGGGAATGACGAATAGCGCCGTAAAATGAACAAAGAGATAAAAGATATTGCCATCATTGGTGGCGGACTGGTAGGTTCGCTGCTTGCGATATTTCTTTCCAAACGCGGATATAAGATTTCTGTGTTTGAAAGGCGCGGCGACCCGCGCAAGACGTCGGCGAATGAAGGCAGGTCTATCAATCTTGCGCTGAGCAATCGGGGCATACGGGCACTGGAAGGGGTCGGACTTTCTGAACAACTAAGAACGATGGCCATTCCCATGCATGGAAGAATGATGCACGATCTTGCCGGAAATCTGACCTTTCAGCCTTATGGAAAAGAGGGTCAATACATCAACTCAATCCCGAGAAGTGGCCTTAACAGTATGTTGATCGACAACGCCGAAAAAAGCGGCGTGCAATTTCTCTTTCAACACCGCTGCACGTTTGTAAATACAGAAACAACCACCGCACGGTTTCAGATAGGAGACCGGCATATCGAACGAACCTTTGATCTTATTCTTGGTGCGGATGGCGCTTTTTCGGCTGTCCGCAGCGCAATGCAGATCACCGATCGCTTTAACTATTCGCAGCATTACCTGGAGCACGGATACAAGGAGTTGCACATTCCGGCGGGCGCAGGCGGAAGTTTTCTTCTCGAAAAGAATGCATTACACATCTGGCCGCGGGAAAGCTTCATGATGATTGCGCTGCCAAATCCCGACGGTAGTTTTACGTGTACCCTCTTTTTTCCCTTCGAAGGAGAAAATTCTTTCGCCGGACTCTCAAGCGACAAACGTGTCGTGGATTTCTTCCGCTCCACCTTTCCGGATGCGGTGAAGCATATGCCTGATCTGCTGGAAGATTTCAATAGCAACCCCACTTCATCCCTGGTCACGATAAAATGCTACCCCTGGATGAGAAACAAAACGGTTGTTATCGGCGATGCTGCCCATGCCATCGTGCCGTTTTACGGACAAGGCATGAACGCAGGTTTCGAAGACTGTCGCGTACTCGATCAGTTACTCGATGCGCATGACGGAGACTGGTCAAAGGTGCTGCCGGCTTTCCAGCAAAACCGCAAACAGGATTGCGATGCTATTGCTGAACTTGCTTTCCATAATTTTATTGAAATGCGGGACCGCGTTGCGGATCCGGAATTCTTATTGCGCAAGAAAATTGAAGCAAAGCTCCACGAACTGTATCCCGAAAGATGGATACCGCTTTATTCAATGGTGACATTCAATGATCACATCCGCTATTCCGAAGCGCACCACCTGGGATTAAAGCAGGAAAAGATCATGCAAGAAGTAATGAAGCAACCTGGAATCGCCAGCCACTGGCAGGACCTGAATTTCAGGGAAATCGTTGAGCAATTAGCCTAGCTCGCGATGTGAATTTTATATTCCTCATAGCGGTCAAGGATGTCGCGCACATAATTGATAGGCTCTTCACATTTACAGTAGCCTGCCGTTACGATCGGATCGCGGTAGAATTCCGGTTCCGATTTCCGGGAGAGAAAGAATTCGACGTTATCATACCAGTGCTGCGGATCTTTGCCGTATTTCTCGGCAAGTTTGCGTGCATCTACCACGTGGGATAGCCCCACATTATACGAGGCAAGGACAAATTTCAGTCGTTCTTCCATGTCCGGAATTTTATTCAACCAGTAATTGTCCAAAAATTTAAGGTATCCCACCCCTGCATCGATGCTTTGTCTGGGGTCATCAAGGTCGAATGCGCCAAATTCCGTGGCTGTCCGCGGCATCAGTTGCATGAGGCCCCGGGCCCCTGCCCATGATTCACCTTTGGGTAAAAAACGTGATTCCTGATAGATCAGGGAAGCAAGCAATCGCCAGTCCCATCCCAACGTGTTCGCACCTTTACGGATCAGGCTG
The DNA here is from genome assembly GCA_049791675.1 of Chryseosolibacter sp. Lineage (GTDB taxonomy): Bacteria > Bacteroidota > Bacteroidia > Cytophagales > Cyclobacteriaceae > Chryseosolibacter. Next base: position 8,412 of record JBARAD010000124.1, on the reverse strand, counting down.
TCGAACGGTGACAGCATATTCCCTCCCATGGAAGAATAATCACTTTGCATCCGCACCAATGAAGTACGGGGGCTCTTAAAATAGCGGTTATAGATCACCATGAACGTAGCCTCTTTCTTTACGCCGGCAAGCCATTCATTCATTGCCTCCAGCAATTTGGGGGAATTTTTACGGCCCGCCCAGGCAACCTGTTGCGCCACGCCCACAGGTGTACTGATGTCGAGGTTCGGATAGTAGGAAGCGTTCACACGGGCCATCATGTGATCGGCGACGGTGAAGTCAATTTCGCCCATCGCCACCTTGCGCATGAGTGATTCGCTTTCCAGGGAAGCGGTGTCGCGGCGGATCAGGATATCGCCGCCGATCTCTTCAGAAAGGTGCTCGAGTCGCGTCTCAAAACTGGAGCCGGCGAGAACATGAACTTCCCTTCCGATCAATTGCACCGGATTGCGTATAAGGGTATCGTTAATCGCGTCAAGGGTCATCCGCCGCCAGTGATCGGGCTTGCGCTGAACCAGAACCTGATAGGAATCGAAATGAGGATTGCTGAAGGCGACGTATTTATTTCGCTCTTTTGTGACGGTGAGCGGAAAAGCGATGATATCCCCTTCTCCTTTGTTGAGCTGGTCGATCGCGCGGTCGATGCCCGACGTAACCTGGATCTTCAGGTCAACATTCAGGTGCTCGGCGAACAGGTTCAGCAGCTCATATTCATAACCCATCGGCTGACCCTTGTAAATAAAATAACTGATGGAATTATTGTCGACGAGCGCGTTAATGTATCCACGCTTAACGATGGCATCCAGGTCTAACGCCACCTCAGGAGCGGTGGTGAAATTAACCTTCTGGGATTGATTACAGGAGGTCAAAACCGCTACAAGAAGGGTTGTTGCCAGAAAATATCGAAACGTTACCAACATCACAAATATGAAATTACGGATTCCATGCAAAACTAAAAAACGAACATAACTCCGTTTGGTTACAGCAAACGATTTAGCGCGGCATATCTTATTTAAAATACCTAAAAACATGGTTGAATGAAAGGTCAATCAGCCGCTTAAAATTACATCCTCCTTACATTCCGTGCACCTGTCCAGTGGTCAATAAACCTCCTTTAAGGTACCCATCTGCCAATATTTCACTGCGGGCTTCATAAAAATTGAATACAACATTATATTTCGTTTATAAGTTCGCAATCCCCTTACCATGAAAACCCCTGAGCCCATGATGAAACCGATTCTTATTTCGCTATTTATTTTATCATCATGGGCAATTTCCCATGCCCAACCTGCCCTTTCGTATTATCTGCCGGAATCCACCTCCTATGATTCCTCCATTCCGACACCAGCATCCGTGATAGGTCATGAGGTGGGAGAATACCACGTTACGCATGACCAGTTGGTAAATTATATGCAGGTACTGGATAAGGCTTCTGACAGAATTTCGCTGGCGGTCACAGGGCATACCCATGAGGGACGTCCGATTCTTTTACTGACCATCACGTCGCCGGAAAATCACGGGAACATTGAATCCATCCGCACACAACACCTGCAACTCACCAATGCTTCAAGTTCCGCATCCCTGAATACGTCGTCGATGCCTGCGGTGTTCTATCTGGGTTGCAGCATCCATGGCAATGAGGCGAGCGGTAGCAATGCGGGCTTGCTCATCGCCTATCACCTCGCCGCCGCACAGGGAGCAGAGATTCAGGACGCCCTGAAAAATACTGTCATTCTTTTTGATCCGAGTTTCAATCCCGATGGCCTGCAGCGATTTGCGAGCTGGGTGAATTCGCGGAAAAGCAAAATGACATCTTCCGATCCCAGTGATATGGAGCATCACGAGCCATGGCCCGGGGGAAGGACCAATCATTATTGGTTCGACCTGAACCGCGACTGGCTTGTTGCACAGCAACCTGAATCAAAAGCGAGAATAAAAACATTTCATCAATGGAAGCCGAATGTACTTACCGATCACCACGAAATGGGTACGCATTATACATTCTTCTTCCAACCCGGCGTGCCCTCAAGGTCACATCCGATCACGCCAGTGAAGAATTTTGAGCTCACGAAAAAGATCGGGGAATTTCATGCGAAGGCGCTGGATGAAATCGGCTCCTTGTACTACACACAGGAAGGATATGATGATTTTTATTACGGAAAGGGTTCGACATTTCCAGACGCACAAGGCGCCGTCGGAATCCTGTTTGAACAGGCGAGTTCACGCGGCCATCTTCAGGAAAGTGAAAACGGTGTCCTCACATTTCCGTTCACCATCCGCAACCAGTTCACCGCTGCATTAAGCTCATTGAAGGCAGTCAATGCCATGCGGGAGGAGTTGCTGAATTATCAACGACAATTCTACCGCGAGGCCGCCGCGGAAAGCCGTAAAGATCCCGTGAAGGCTTTGATCTTCGGATCATCGAAGGATAAAGCGCGCGCATACCTTCTCGCAGAGATCATTTCGCAACACGATATCCGGATCTACCGGCCTCAGGCTGATCAGACATTCAATGGAAAAAGCTTTGATGCGGCGTCGAGTTTCGTCGTGCCCATGGATCAGGACCAGTACAAATTACTGAAGGGAATGTTCGAAACCAGAACGCAATTTCAGGACAGTCTTTTCTATGACATCTCAAGCTGGACGTTACCCCTGGCCGTCGGAATTGAATTTGAGGAGTTAAGATCCGTCCCCGCTTTGGGGGATCAAGTTTCTGTAACAGAGATGCCCGCAGGGAAAGTTGTGGGAGGAAAAAGCGAATATGCCTATGTATTTGAATCGTTCGGGTATTATGCACCCAGGGCTATTTACAGACTGCTCAGGGAAGATATCCGGATAAAAGTATCAACAGATCCATTTTTCCACAGTAATGGAAAGAAATTTGAGTCGGGCGCGATACTCATTCCACTGACGGGTCAGGAGAAAGGAGCCGGGCACATTGATTTCTTGATTCAGCAGATAGTGGAAAAAGATGGGTTGGATGTATACGCTTTCCATACAGGCCTGGATTATCAGGGTTCCAGCCTGGGAAGCTATTCTTTCAGGCCCCTGAAAAAACCGGAGATCGCAGTGCTCGTGGGAAACGGGGTTTCCGCCCAGGATGCCGGTGAGATATGGCATCTTCTCGATACGCGTTTTGAGATCCCGGCCACCATGTTACCCCTTGAAGTTTTTAATACTGTTGACATCAACCGTTATAACACCCTCATCTTTCCGCAGGGGGCTTATGGAACCATCACGGATATCGCAAAAGAAAAATTAAAGACCTGGATTCAGAACGGTGGTGTTGTCATCGGGATGGAAAGCGCATTGCAGTGGTTCCAGGCTTCCGGACTCGGAAAATTCGAAATGAAAAACGGCGCCGAATCCGCAAAAACTGATCCACCCGCACGTCCTTATTCAGCGATAGAAGAAACGCGTGGGGCGCAGGCAACAAGCGGGGCGATCTTCAACGCAACGGTTGACCTATCGCATCCTTTGTTGTTCGGGTATTATCGGCAGACATTGCCAATTTTCAATGGTAATAATCTATTCCTGGAAAAATCGAAAAACCCTTTTGGCAACCCGATCCTGTTTACAGCCGAACCGTTGCTGAGCGGATATATTTCAAAACGCAATTATGAAAAGGTCCGGGGTGCGTCCGTGGCAGGCGTTGCGGTGATGGGTCGTGGCCGCGTGATAGGCTTTACTGAAAACCTTACATTCCGCGCCTTCTGGTTTGGCACCAACAAACTCTTGATGAATGCCATATTCTACGGGCCGCTTATTGATCCTGGAGCGGCGCGGTAACTATTTTAGTGAACGGGCGAATTCTTTCGCAAAGTAGGTGAGAATGATGTCTGCTCCCGCGCGCTTGATGCTGAGCAGCGTTTCTTTCATTACCCTGTCACCATCCAGCCATCCTTGGAGGCTGGCGGCCTTGATCATCGAATACTCTCCGCTGACATTGTACGCGGCGATGGGTAGTGAAGAATGATCCTTCAGCAGTCTGATGATATCGAGGTAAGCCAGCGCGGGTTTGATCATGAGAAAGTCTGCGCCTTCCTGCGTATCGAGTTCCGCTTCAATGAGCGCTTCCCTGCTATTGGCGGGGTTCATCTGATAGGTCTTCTTGTCTCCGAATTTTGGCGCGGAATCCAACGCATCGCGGAAAGGATTATAGAAACCGCTGGCGTATTTCGCCGTATAGCTCATGATCGCAACTTCATTGAATCCATTTTTATCGAGGATGTCTCGAATGTAGCCAACGCGGCCGTCCATCATGTCAGAGGGTCCAAGAATGTCGATACCGGTCTCCGCCTGGGCCAACGCCATCTTCCCAAGGATCTCAAGTGTTTCGTCGTTGAGGATCCTCCCGTCTTTCACCAGGCCGTCATGGCCATCGGAACTGTATGGATCCATTGCCACGTCCGTCATGATACAGGCTTCGGGAAATCGCTTCTTGATCTCCTTCAATGCTTTCAGGTAAAAGAAATCGGGATCGTAACTTTTCGTAGCGGTTTTATCCTTGTACTGGTCTTCCACCGCCGGAAAAATATCAAAGGCGCGAATACCCAGGTTCAGACATTCCTCCACTTCTTTGAGAATGAGATCGCTCGAAAGCCTGAAGATGCCGGGCATGGAAGCCACTTCTGTTTTTTTATTTTTCCCTTCGATCAGGAAAACCGGAAAGATCAGGTCATTGGCAGTTACCTGTGTTTCTTCCACCATATCGCGGATGGCCTGGCTTTTCCTGTTTCTCCGCGGCCTGCGACGCATATTATTTTCGGGCATGGACGATCGTTTTGCGTGGCAAAGTTAGTGCTTCCATCCATATAACAAGCACTTTTGACCGGCCCCGCCGTGGCGGATATCCTGATCCTCGCATATTCTGCCGCTTAATGATCACCTATCATTCTCCGTAGCGATCCAGAATATGTTGGCTGATGACGCGGTATATCTCTGCGACAGCTTCGTCATTCTTCAGGAATTCGAGATGCCGGTCCAGGATTTCGAGGTCACCGCGTTTGGCGGGCCCTGTTTGCGCTGCATCCGGACCCAGCATCAAAGCCTTGTTCATAGTTTCGGCGATCAAAGGCTTGAGCACGTCAAAATCCAGTTTATGAACCCTCATGAGGTCACCGGAAAGGGTCAGCATGTGGTTTGTAAAGTTGGAAGCAAATACCGCCGCCACATGCAGCGCCTTTCGTTCTTCGGACGAAATCCCCGACACTTTTTTGCTGATGGCTTTTGCCATTTCCAGCACGAGTCGTTCGGTGTCACGATCATCGCTTTCAATAAAAACGGGGATCTCCGCGAAATCAACTTTCCGGTTTTTTGTAAAAGTCTGCAACGGATAAAAAACCCCTATCCGTGACGTTGCGGCGTCACGAAGCACCTCCAGTGGCTGGCTTCCCGACGTGTGCAACAGGATCGCATCATCGGGCAGAACGATCTCCTGTACCACTTCCGGGATCGCATCGTCAGCGACCGCAACGATGAATATCCGGGAAGGGCTCGCTGAAAAATCAAGGGTGGATGCAACGCGTGCATGGTAAAGCTTTTGCACGAGCGCTTCTGCGTGCTTATGATTGCTGCTGTAAACTTCCTTGATGGAATAGTTCGTGTTGTCCAGCGCCGGCGCGAGGTGCCAGGCAAGATTGCCAGATCCGATAAAAGACACATTCATAAGCATTCTATTTTAACTATTGGCCCCTGCCGGACGGTTGTACCCTTTCACGATTCTTTGTTTGCCCGCAAGGTCTTTGACGATTTCAACTTTTGTAAATCCCGCGTCCTGAAAAAGGTCAGAGACCGCGCCACCGAATTTTTCATTGATCTCCACGGCCAGCAGCCCCCCGGCCTTCAACGCCTTCGCTCCCTTCCGCACAATTTCCTTATAGAAAAGCAAAGGGTCATCATCCGGAACAAACAATGCCAGGTGTGGTTCGAAGCCGAGTACATTTGCATTCATTGCGTCTTTTTCCTTTTCCATGACATAGGGCGGGTTGCTCACGATGACATCCAGATCACTGAAGGGCAGATCTTCCTTCAGGATATCATGTTTAAGAAAAGAGATCTTTGCCTGAAGACTGCTGGCATTTTCAGTCGCCACAGAAAGGGCGCCGGGGCTTATGTCCGTGGCATAAATGTGGGCGGCGCCCACTTCGTGAAACAGCGTGACGGGAATGCAACCGCTGCCTGTACCAATGTCCAGGATTTTGAGCGCCGGGAAAGATTTGGTTGCGGAGCGCGCGCGCGCATACGCTGACACTATCCGTATCAGGGCTTCTGTTTCCGGCCGCGGGATGAGCACAGAAGGGTTTACGCGAAATTTCCGGCTGAAAAAATATTCTTCTCCAATAACGTACTGAACAGGTTCTGCGTTGTTGATCCGGGCCAGGGCTTTTTGCAACGCACGGGCTGATTCTCCGGAAAAGGGGATCACCTTCCCGGACATGATCTCGGTTTTTGAAAGCCCGAACATGCTTTCGAGAAGGATGAAGGCCATGCTTTTGATCTCTTCAGCGCTTTCCCCGAGTTGGATACCGGCCAATACTTCCTGTAAGAGCTTTTTGGAATCTTTCATAAATCGACACCGTGATTCAGGGAATCATTGATTGTCCCAGGACGATTTTTGCAAAGGAGAAGAATTGTAGGGAAATCTAATTAAATTTTGAGCAATTTAATTTATGGCATCAAAATCGGTTGCGAACTGGATGGATTTTCCCAAGAGCCATTCGCACGAAGCATACATGAGACGAGCCCTGGAACTGGCGTATTACGGCCGGGGCAATGTAAGCCCCAATCCGTTGGTGGGATGCGTTATTGTCCATGACGGAAATATCATTGGAGAAGGATGGCATAAGAAATACGGGGAGGCCCACGCCGAAGTAAATGCCATTGCATCGGTAGCGGATAAAAATCTTTTGAAGGAAAGTACGTTGTACGTGAACCTCGAGCCGTGCTCGCATCAGGGAAAAACACCACCCTGTGCAGACCTGGTGATCCATCATCAATTGCAGAAAGTGGTCATTGCAAACCGTGATATAAACCCGTTGGTCGCGGGAAATGGCATTCAAAAATTACAGCATGCCGGCATCACGGTGATTACTGACGTCCTGTCGAAGGAAGCATATGATTTGAACAGTCGTTTTTTTACGTACATGCAAAAAAGACGGCCGCATATCATCCTGAAATGGGCGGAGACAGCCGATGGGTTCATTGCCAGAAAGAACAATGACTCGCGCTGGATCAGTGATGCTTACTCGCGGCAGCTGGTGCACAAATGGAGATCGGAAGAGGATGCCGTGTTGGTTGGGTCAGGAACAGCCTGGTACGACAACCCCATGCTTAACGTCAGGGATTGGAGCGGCCGTGACCCCGTACGTATCCTGATCGACCGTCATCTCAAGGTTGGGCGGAACCAGAATCTTTTTAACGGAAAGCAAAAAACCATTTGTTATAATCTGGTAAAGGAAGAAGCACATCCGAATCTTTTATATGTTCTCTTGAAACCGGAGCATTTTCTGGAGTCGCTGATCGGCGACCTTTACAAAAGGGGTATTCAGTCCGTGATTGTGGAGGGTGGCGGACAGATCCTGAACAGCTTTATCAATTTAAAACTCTGGGATGAAGCCAGGATCTTTATTTCGCCACAGCAATTCAAAACCGGCATTCCGGCCCCGAGGCTTACGGGCTGCTTGGCGGAAACGCAAAAACTGGATCACGACTGGCTGAAAATTATACAACCTTCGGCGTAACATTTGTCCTTTTCCTCCCGAAATCCATCATTTTAAAAACCAAGACACAGTCCTGGCGTTTGTAGGTATATTGCATCAAAATCCGCGCAAACATGGCGATCGAAAAAGTGAACATCCGCGAAAAGTTTACCCGTTTCTCGGACCATTGGAACCCAAGACTACTGGGTGAACTCAATGGACAATGCGTAAAAGCAGTTAGACTCCTCGGCCCCTTTGTCTGGCACCATCATGAGGATGAGGATGAGTTGTTCCTTGTGGTGAAAGGATCGTTAAAAATGGAATTTCGCGATAGGACTGTGGAGCTGACTGAAGGTGAGTTCATCATTGTTCCACGAAAGATGGAGCACAGGCCCGTCGCGGAGCAGGAAGCAGAGATCCTGTTGTTTGAGCCTGCGACCACACTGAACACCGGAAATGTCGTGAATGAACGAACAAGAAAAGCGCTGGAAAAAATTTAAATAAAAGAGATGGCAGAAGAACTGATCGTATCCACGTCAGCCGATAAAAACGAAAGATATCAAACACTGATCCCGCAACTTCAGACATTGGTCAGCGGAGAGACAGACGTGATAGCAAACCTTTCCAATATAGTAGCTGCGCTGAAGCAAACCATGGATTTCTTTTGGGTAGGGTTTTACATTGTCAGGGACAGTCAATTGGTACTGGGACC
>JBARAD010000123.1:0-6825 GCA_049791675.1 Chryseosolibacter sp. | reverse complement strand
TCATAGAAGTGTTCTACATAATTCATGCTTAGAGGGTTTTTTTTCGAATTTACGTTCTGTAATCAACCACTCCAAGGCTTTTCGAACTTCTAAAACTTCTAAGACTTCTAAAACTTTTTAAACTTTTTCACAATCCCCTCATTTTAAAGTATCTTCGCTAGTATAACAACCTATACCATGACAAAAATTGGGCTAATCCAGTGCATACTGCTGTTCCTGATTTCTGCTGCCTACGGTCAAAAGGTTAAATACAAGGATATTTTCGCCTTGCTCAGCACAAAACAGTTTGAACAGGCCGAGCCCTTCCTGAAAAATTATCTGAAAGAAACGGTTGATAATCCCAACGCCTTTCTCTTCATGGGAAACATCTTCCAGGAGAAGGCCTCCAAAAATGATGTGCTGAAACAAACTTCCATCGCGGTGGCAAACATGGATTCAGCGATCTTTTATTATGACAAGGCTTACAAGACGATCGACGACCGCGAAGTAAGGAAGAACAAGGATTACTACCAGTCGTATAACCGGCGCGACCTGCGCACAGGGGAATTCGGGGTGAAGCTCTCCGACATCCAGTTCGACATTGAAAAGAGGATCGAAGGATTGAAAGAGCGCATCGACAAGATCAAGATGGTGAAGTATTATTTCAGTCTGGCGGATTCAACCTATCGGCGCTCCAACAGCTTGTTCCTGTCACTCCGGAAAAAATATCCCGCCGAAAACCAGCTTTACCTCCGCGCGGATGAAAAGACCATCAGCGATCTGACGACATTATCGCTGCGGTTTGATTCGTGTACGAAGGCGTTTGAGCGTTACCAGGCCGCCACGGCAACGGCAGGGAAGACAGGGTACAATCAGAAGATCTCCCTCGCAGAGATCGTTGACTTCACCGCCGACGGCAGCGACGTCGACGATCTTTACCAGGAACAGGTGAAGTGGTGGAACTATAAAAGATTCGCCGACAAGGCCCGGGAGGTGATCGGGAAAGAGATCATTCCCATGCGCCGTCACCTGGTAAGTTATGATATGGAGATCAACAAACTGCAGGAGAAACTCAAAACCGATTCGGTTTCCGTGCGCAATGATCTGACGAAACTTATCGACAAACTTTTATACGATCAGTTGAAGAAGTTTGATCCCGAACCTTTGCCGATGACGGTATTTGCCCTGAAGACGACCGACCTCGAATACAGGTCCATGATGATCGAGCATGCCCCTTTACGGGATTCAGCCAATGTTCATCTTCAGATCAAATTGCTGGAAGACGAATTGAAGGTGTTGTCCAGACTGGACAGCGCCGCCGCGAAAATTTCCGATCCGGCGATAGACGCGAGGGCGCCGGATTACGCGGACTTCGTAAGCAGTACCTACAGCAGCGCCGCGGTGCTGAAGAGTTATGTCCGCACGTTGAAGGACGCCGGTATCCGCGAACAGCGCGAGAAAGCGCCCTTGCTGGCGCAACATGTGAGGGCATTGAATTATATTGTTGACGGGAGCGATTCCATTCCGCTGACCGAGGAACCCGGAAGCCACTACAGGCCGCTCGTCATCACACCCGAGAAATTCACCCTGGGTGTATCCACGCGCGACAGCACGCAACTGCAGGGCTATTTTTATACCATCAACGCTTCGCGGAAGCCGGAGGTGAAGGCCTATTTTCCCCTTGACAAATCAGGGATAAAGTCCTCTGATCTTGGGGCCGCGCACGCGCTCGCGTATTCCGATGCAGCGGGACAGATCTATTATGTACTGGTCTATGCGGACGGACCACAGGGAGAAAGATTTCCCGCGACGCTCGCCAAGATCTACCGTTCCGATGGCCTTGCCTGGAAGGTGGATTGTCCACTTGCCTTTGCGCCCAGCGAGATGGTTGTCTCTGCCGAAACGGGCGAGCTGCTGATCAGGAACGGAACCCAACAGGCTGTCGTTGACAAGAACGGGAAGTTGCGGTAGGCTTAAAGGCAGGTTTAAGTCAGTTTAAATCAGGTTAAGATGCAGGTGGGGATGTAATATCTGTAATCACATTACAGTGAAATAAATCCGTTTCGGGAGTATCATTGTTAATGGAACGGAAAGTGGATATACAGAGGACCATCTACGACAATGCCAGGACGCACTTCCTGGGCAACTTTCCGGATTCACTTCCTATTGAACAGGCGTATGTCCACATCGGGATGTACCTGGGGTGGATCATCGACAGGGGATTGTATTCCGAATTCTTTGAAGAAGAGGCTTCCAACCAGATATTTCGTTTCCGGCGCAGGGAAATTTCATGTACCATCCTCAGTGAGATCTGGGACGGATACCTCGGATTCGAGCTCTTCAGCCACCAGGGAAATATGTTCACGTATTATTACTACGGTGGTGGCCTTTACAAGAACGACTATGACGAAGTCCTCGCCAGGGCGTTGCCGTCGCTTTATCATGTCACCGACAGCTGGGAGAATTATGAGAAGATGAAAGCGCGCATGGACCTGCGTTTCCGGGATTGGCCTTCGACAAGTTCAGGCTAGCCGAAGAACAGGTATCCTGCGAAGATGCCGCCAGCGACGCCGGCGGCGTCGGCGATCAGGCCTCCCGTTACGGCGTAGCGCGTTTTGCGGACGCTGATGGACCCGAAATATAGGGCGACGAGATACAGCGTCGTCTCGGCACAGCCGCGGAAGATGCCGGCGAGGTTGCCGACAAAAGAATCGACACCATGTGTTTTGGAGATCTCAATCATCAGAGACCGCGCGCCCTGTCCGCTTAGCGGCTTCAATATTCCCACCGGCAGTGCCGGAACGAAGTCAGCATTCACACCCATGAAAATCAACGCGGAGGCTATACCATCTTCGATGTAGTTCAGCACGCCTGAGGTGCGGAACACGCCGATCGCCACGAGCATGCCCACCAGAAACGGAATGATCTTGACGGAGATGGCAAAGCCTTCCTTCGCGCCCTCGACAAATGTTTCGAAGATGGGCACCCGGTTCTTCAATCCCAGGAGGATAAAGCTGATGATGATGGAGAAGATGATCACCCCGGTAAACAAGGCGGACTGTTGCTGGATGGCTTCCGGCGGCAAGCCGGAAAAATAGTATACGATACCGCCGATGAACGCGATCATGCCGGCGATGTAGGCCATCAGAATGGGGTCGAGCAGGTTGATGCGCTGACGAAGACAGATATAGAGCAAGCCAATGAAAGTCGAGCAAAACGTTGCAATCAGCGTCGGAATGAAGATGCTTGTCGGGTTGACAGATCCGAGCATGGCGCGGTCAGCAAGAATGGATATGGGAATGATGGTCAGTCCGGAAGCATTCAGCACGAGGAACATGATCTGCGGGTCCGATGCCGTGTCTTTGTCGGGGTTGATCTCCTGCAACTCACTCATGGCTTTCAGTCCCAGGGGTGTGGCTGCATTGTCGAGTCCGAGGATATTGGCGCTGAAATTCATAATGATCGAGCCGGTAGCGGGGTGGTTCTTCGGGATGCCGGGGAACAGTCTCGAGAAGAATGGTCCTACGAGTCTGGAGAGAATGGGCACCATGCCGCCTCGTTCGCCGATCTTCATCAGCCCCAGCCACAGCGACATGACACCGGCAAGTCCGATGGAGATCTCGAGTCCCGTTTTTGCCATATCGAACGTCGACTGCATCATGGCGGGGAAGACATCCATGTCCTGGAATACGATCAATTTTATCAGCGCGACGACGAAGGCTATCAGGAAGAAGGCGACCCAGATGTAGTTCAGAACCATAGGCGATTAAAATTCCGGAAAGATAGGAAAAGATGGCGAGTTGTGATGGTCAGCGGCCAGTGGCGGATGGTGAGGGGGGGCTGGGTAGATGTATGTTTTTTGCGCGTGAAGCGAGGGGTGAGGGGTGAGTGGTGAGTGGTGAATTGTGAGTGGTGAGTAGGGCGTGTGTTTGAAGGGAGTGCGTTGTATTGCAGAATGGGTGCGGGGCTGGGTGAGTGGTGAGTGCTGAGTGGTGAGTTGAGTCCGTTTCCAAGTTGCGTGTAGCGGATCAGAGATAATGCGGGGAAAACTACCTGGTGCAGCCCTGAAGGGGCGACATATACCAGCCCAGGGTGTAGAAGCGCCAGCTTCGAAGCCCTGGGTTAACAGATTGTCCCGACCGCCAGAGCCCTGAAGGGGCGAAAGATGAAGTTTACACGCATGCGCGAACGTTGCAACTAATCCCATACGTAACGCTCATCGAACGCCACATTGTGTTCGCGTATAATTCTCCGATGCTCATCCTGGAAGGTTGTTGTTTTGTGGTGCTCATGCTCATCTTGATTTTTTTTTAGATTTTTTTCGAGAAAATCCTTGCCGCTGGATCAGGGATTGATAACTTTGTGACACAAAGTACTTTTAGATGGCACCTGTGAGGCGCTTTGAGGGCGTGCGGCCAGAAGGAGCAACCCGTGCCGTGCCCTCAAGGCTGCCTGGAACCGGAATAAGAGTATTTTTTTTAATTATTAACTTTGAAATACAAAGTACTTTTAATAGAGTGAACAACTTAACTACATCAATATGTCAACCGAACAACACAGTACCCTTAACCTCTTCGAGCGTTTTAACGGATGGATCCAGGATTCCATCATGATCAAACTTTTGTCCATCGGACTGCTGATCCTGATCCTGCTCATCCCATCGGTGTGGATCGTGGAGCTGATCTATGAACGACAACAAAGGGCCGATGAGGCGATGGATGAAGTCGCGGACAAATGGTCGAAAGCACAGACCATCTCCGGCCCTTTCCTCGTCATCCCCTACAAAAAGCAGGAAGTGATCGATCTCGGCAATGAAGGAAAAGAGACCAGAGAATATGAAGAAAAAGCATTTTTCCTCCCACACCAACTGCATGTGAAGGGAAACATCGAACCTGAGATCCTCCATCGCGGAATCTTTGACGCCGTAGTGTATGAATCTGAATTAAAGATCCAGTCCACTTTTACAAAGCCGGATTTCAAGACTTTGTCCATACCGGAAGATATGGTGCTGTGGAACAAAGCTTACATGGTGTTTGGGATTACGGATGTCCGGGGTATCCAGGACAGTCTGACCTTCGCGGTCGGTGGGTCATCTCTCGAGTCGGAGCCTTCCAATAACATCGGCATATCCATCGCTACCAATGCAGGAAACGACAAAAGCGATCGTGTTGGCACAACCAGCGACGATGCCCTGAATAATAACGGCATCACAACGAAGCTACCCTGGAGCAACGCGGAAGATTTTTCCGGGAATGTCAACATTGAGCTCAAGCTGAGAGGAAGCAAGAGGCTCGATTTTATCCCGGCAGGTAAAACGACTACTGTTGACTTAGCCGGCAACTGGAATAACCCGAGTTTTGATGGTGCTTTTCTACCTGATTCCAGGGAAATCACAAAAAGTGGCTTCGACGCTTCCTGGAAAGTGCTGCATTTCAACCGCCCTTTCCCGCAACAATGGACGGAAAACAATCAGGTGTTGAGTGCGGCAGACTTCGGAGTAAAACTGTTGATACCGGTCGATCAATATCAGAAGAGTACGCGCACCGCCAAATACGGGATCCTTATCATTCTCCTGACCTTTATGGCGCTGTTTCTGGTAGAGATCACACAAAGGATCAGAATACATCCTTTTCAATACATACTCATTGGCGCCGCCCTGATCATTTATTATGCTTTGTTGCTGAGTGTTTCCGAGCATGTCGGTTACAACCTGTCCTATATAATATCATCCGTGGCAACTGTCGCCCTGATCGGCGCATATTCACGATCATTTCTACCCCATCTCAAACTCACCATCTTGTTCACCGGGCTGCTGGTGGTCTTCTACCTCTTTATTTATATCATCATTCTTCAGCAGGACTTTTCTCTGTTAATCGGAAGCATCGGATTGTTCGTAATCATCGCCACATTGATGTATTTCTCAAGGAAAGTTCAGTGGTACCGGGAACCGCGACCAACGCAGGTAGTTTAAGAGGAGAAGCAGCAGGCGCCAGCTTTGGAAGCGCCTGCTGCTTTCAATTCGGATGAATGATGTGCGTTTGTGCGTGTGAATAAAATTTAAGGAAGGGCAAAAAGAAAGGGAAACCTGATGTCGTCGTTCTCCGTTACAGAAGCCATGCGGAATGAATACTTCTCCGGTACACTGAACTGATGTTGGTATCAGACGGAGTATAATTCGCTTCTGACTTTTGTAATCAAACCCCACATCATATGAAACTCCGTAGTTTAACTTTTCTCTTTGCGTTCGTCGCATTCACTTCTGCTGCTGCGCAGGAATATAAAATTTTCACCACTGTTGAATCGATCGTTCCCATGGGCATAGGACGTTCAAGGATCGTTGACTCTCAAACCTCGGCAGACTACAAAGCGCTGACAACAGACCGAACCGATGGCAAGAAATCATCGCAAGGTGACATCAAAAGAGATGACGTCAAGATCGAGAATTTTGAAGAAACCAAATTGCTGAACTTCTATAGCGCCGTCGGGATAAACTTTCAAAACATCACCTCCAATGACGCAGTGGTTTCTTCCAAGCTTACCGAGCTTGTCCAGGAGGGCTGGTCGCTCATGTTTGTGACAAGCGGCGTTGAAAGTGACGCGGGCGTTAACGACGGAAATGGAATTTTCATCACCCGCTACATCCTCAAACGCGACAAGCAGACTGCAGACTTATCTACAAACTAGCGTATAGTAGTCACGTTCAAGTAAAAGCCTGGGACCGCCTCAGGCTTGTTTTTTTTAATATCAATTTTTGCCGCCGCCGGTTTTCGAATGTTGATTTCACGAAGGATACCGAAACTGCCAGAGACGATATCCATCGCGCAGCGTTTTCATAAAGTAGCGAAC
>JBARAD010000122.1:0-1738 GCA_049791675.1 Chryseosolibacter sp. | reverse complement strand
CAGTTTTGATTTTCTTGGCTTCAACAATAGATTTCAGCGATTTAGATCACTAGAGTTGCATTAAAATAATTTTCTCTTGTCAAGGGGGCTCTGGAATAATATGGGGTAGTAAATTTAACCCTAATATGGTACATACAGCCAAACGTTTTTTCTAAACCTGAGAAAGTTGACTACCACCTAAGGGGTAGTTCTTCTCCACATTTTTTACACTTTGGTTTTCGCTATTTAAAGAATCTCGGTGCTATAGAAAAGGTCATCCATCTCTCCTGAAAATACTTGCTTCAAAGTTTCTTCGTAGATCCGTTCCGAATCATGTCGCTGTCGTCCTTTTGTGGGCTTGCCATTCCTGTGAAGTTTTTGTACGAAGGAGGTGAAGGACTCATGTAAGCACGCTATAAGTAGTCGTTGGATATCGATCAACGGACCCTGATAGGCCGCTATATACTTGATCAACATCATCAAACAGTAAGTGATTAAGGCGATGAACAATTGGTTAACGACTGCGGCTTGACTCTTGCCAAATAGGTGCTTAATCGTCAAATGTTGTTTGATCCACTTGAAGAAAAGCTCTATCTGCCAACGGTAGCGGTAGATGATACCAATTTCTTCAGCGGTAATGTTGAAATCGTTGGTTAAAATCATGACGGCTTTTCCTGCGGTATCCATCGTTATTACAAGCCTTAAGTCGTGTTCCATTCGACGTTTCCCATTACCAAGACGCACGATGAGGTCCTCTTCAATGACGCTCTCCTCTTCAACTTCTAGTTCTCGAAGCACTTCGACACAGGCGTTATTTTTTAATCGAGTGACGAAACGGATACCTTTTCCGCAATAAATATCAAACTGCTTATAATCCAGATAGCCCCTATCAAAAACATTTAAGGCATCTTCATCCTCGACAATCAAGGTCTCAAGTTGACTCTTGTCAGATTTGCGAGCAACGGTGATGGTTGCGGCATCAGGGATCGGATTGCCGTCAAATCGAATTCGCTGATGAAGCTTCACTCCACCCTTTGTCTTTCTAAAGTAGGCCCATAAATATTGGGAAAGGCAAAGACTAACAGTCGAAGCATCAATTAAGTAGAGACGGCCTAATGATTGACGAAGAGCATTAAAACCTAGTTTTACTCCTAACGTTTGCACAACGTTTTTATGGATAAGATCACAGACTTCGGTTGGTATTTCTCTGAATCGACGAGAAATCTGAGAAGTACTAATGGATTCCAGATGGATTGCTTTGGCAAATGCATCTTCGTTTAAACTGTTGCTAATTTCGTCCAAACTCCTAAATTGTTGCATTTCAGCATTTATAACCAACTGGACGAGTTTAACGGTTTTTAGCTTTTTAGCATACTTATCAATCGACGAAACTTGTCTACTAATTTTCTGCCAAAGATCCTGCGATAAAATGGGTCCTAACAATTGAAAAAATGTAGATTTCGTGGTATTCTTGTCCTGCATTTTGATCTTCCTTATAGTTAGATTTGGACAAGAACTACTCCATCTCTAATTATAAGGCTTTTTTGTGCTAAAATACAGGTATTATGGCACATTATCGCTAGTTTTCAACGCTTTACGCTTTATATCGCCGCAAAGTATATCTTGACAAATGATCATTAGTTTTATGCAACGCTAGTGAAAATTAATGATTCCTTACTATTTTTACTGGAGTAATATAAAAAGACCTTATCCCATTGATGAAATGAGACAAGGCTTAACACGCATTGCAATGCTAACC
>JBARAD010000121.1:0-7852 GCA_049791675.1 Chryseosolibacter sp. | reverse complement strand
ACTTGCCCCTGAATTTGAAGGTTACTGACAACAGCACCTACATCAATATCGGAGAATGGGTCAATTTTAAAACCTATGCTGTATATGACGGCACGAATGTTGAATTGAAAGAATTCAAACCGCTGTAGATACAACACATGCCTGCCGCCATCGGTAGTAACCGAAACATTCGATAATAATAAGATGAAAATACTGGTACCGGTTCTGTTATTGATGTTTGTGTTGCTGGAGGCCCCGGCACAACAGGAATTCAAAGGCGAAAACAAGATCACAACCCTGACACTGAGTGATACCATTGTGTCCGCGGCGATTGACCGGCCCGGCGATTTTTATGCCATCACCACCTCCGGGCAGATCCAAAGATTTGACAAGGATGGAAAGCTGACCCTGTTATACAAGGCGGCGCAGGTACCTACCCTGTTTGATCCGCGCGACGGCTCGCGGCTCTTCGTCTATTACAGGGAGCAGCAGCATTATGAGTACCTGAATCCATCCTTTGAGCCGATATCGTCTTACAAGATAGATGCGGCGTTCGCCATCCAGCCCTGGTTGATCTGTCCTTCGGGGGAATACCAACTGTGGGTACTCGACAGCGCCGACCACAGCCTGAAAAAAATAAACGTTCGCGCCTCCGAGGTGGAAGTGGAGGTTGTTGTTGATGCTACCCTCATTGAAAATGCTTCCTCCTTCAAGATCATGCGCGAATACCAGAATTTTGTTTTTCTGCTTGACCCCGCCCGCGGCATTTACGTGTTCAACAGCCTCGGCAGGCACATCAAAACAATCCCCGCACCCGGCATCAAGAGTTTTAACTTCCTGGGCGAAGAGCTCTACTACCTTCGGAAAGGAAAGCTGGAATTCTTCAACCTGTTCTCCGTGGAAACGCGGCAACTTCCCATCGCTGAAGGATACACCGACGCCTTGCTGACGGATGAGCGGATGATTCTTTTCAAACCGGAAAGCATCGATATCTTTTCATTTCGACCATAACACGTTAGAATCTGTTCATTTTTGAACATATTTGTACAAAGAGGAACATGCCAGTGTGCAAAAGAAGGCCATGAATGGCTTTTCATTCTTTGGCATAGTATTTTCCCTTAGAGCTCGTTCAAACCTAAATCGAAGAAGACGTGACCCAGGAAGGCGGTAAAATTCTGATGATTGATGACGATGAAGATGTCCTTCTCGCCGCCAAGATGCTACTCAAGAAGCAGAATCATCATGTGATCATCGAAAAGAACCCGAACAAGATTCCATTTCTCCTGAACAACGATACGTATGATGTGATCCTGCTGGACATGAACTTCAGCAAAGACATCACCAGCGGGAAAGAAGGTTTCTACTGGCTGGAACAGATACTGGAAAAAGATCCGAACGCAGTGGTGATCCTCATCACGGCGTTTGGTGATGTGGAGATGGCTGTAAAGGCATTGAAAAAAGGGGCTACGGATTTTATCCTGAAACCCTGGCAGAATGAGAAGCTGGTCGCGACGATCTCTACCGCCATCCGGCTGAAGCAAAGCTACAACCAGGTGGACAAGCTGAAGAAAGCGAAGGAGATGCTGGAGGAGCAGATCAGCAAACCCTTTGGCGAGATCATTGGAAGGAGTCAGCCGATTCAGGACGTGTTTGCGCTGATCAACAAGGTAGCGAAGACCGATGCCAACGTTTTGATACTCGGAGAGAACGGAACCGGAAAGGAATTGATTGCGCGGGCGATCCACCAGCGCTCACTGCGGAAAGACAACAGCTTTGTATCTGTAGACATGGGCGCCATTACGGAGACACTTTTCGAAAGCGAACTCTTTGGTCACAAGAAAGGTGCCTTTACCGATGCGCGTGAAGACCGGCCCGGACGATTTGAGCTCGCCAATGGTGGCACGCTGTTCCTGGACGAGATCGGAAACCTGAGCATGAGTCTGCAAAGTAAGTTGCTGAGTGCGCTCCAGTCGCGCCAGGTCACCCGTGTAGGCTCAAATCAGCACATGGCCGTTGACATCCGTTTGATCTGCGCCACGAATATGCCGCTTCCCAAGATGGTGCAGGAAGGAACCTTCCGCCAGGACTTGCTTTACCGCATCAATACGGTGGAGATTCACGTTCCTCCCCTGAGCGATCGTGTCGAAGACATTCCTTTGCTCGCAGAGCATTACCTCAACTATTACGCTAAAAAATATCACAAGCCTGTGAACACCATTGCCTCCGAGGCGATGGACAAACTGAAACGGTATGCCTGGCCGGGCAATATCCGCGAGTTGCAGCACGCCATCGAACGCGCCGTCATCATGACGGACTCCGCTTCCCTGCAGGAGACCGACTTTCTGTTAAGCCGTTCTCTCTCCAGCGGACCGCCAGCGAATACACTCAACCTCGATGAAGTGGAAAAAGCTGCCATCACCAAGGCCCTTCACATGCACAACGGCAACATCTCAAAAGCTGCCGACGAGCTGGGTCTCACGCGTGCGTCGCTTTATCGCAGGATGGAAAAGTATGGGCTTTAACTGGCGATCTCCCGTTGTTCCCAGGGTGGCCATGATGGCCGCGACAATATTCCTGTTTTGTTTTTTCGCTTTCTCTTCAGGCGACTGGATCTATGCCTTGTTCTTCCTTGGCATCAGCGCCTACCAGATCAAACTGCTGATCGACTATCTCGATCGCTCAAACGAAAACATTGCATCCTTTCTGGACTCCATCAGTTTTGATGATCTCTCCTATTCATTCAAAACGCAAAGCGACGACCCGATCGTCCAGCGTCTTCACAGAGAGTTGAATGAAGCGCTGCTGAAACTGAGAAGTTCGCGCCGTGAAAAGGATTCGGAATTTCTCTTCTTCAAGAACATCGTGATGCATGTGGGTATTGGTCTCATCGTATTTAAGGAGGACGGCAAGATCGAGATCTTCAACAGTGCAGCCCGCAGGCTTCTGAAAATAAACCGGGCAGAGAACATTGAAGACCTCCGGGAAGTAAGTGAAACATTGCTGCAGGTGGTGCGAAAGTTGAAGACCGGCGGAAGGGAATTATTCCGGCTCAAGATCGGTGACGACATCGTTCAACTTTCTGTTTACGCTATCGAACTTACCCTGCGCGGAGAAAATGTGAAACTCATTTCCCTGCAGAACATCCAAAGCGAACTCGAAGAAAAGGAGATGGAAGCCTGGCAGAACCTGGTACGGGTGCTGACGCATGAGATCATGAACTCGGTGACACCAATCTCTTCCCTTGCGGGGATTGTGGAAGAGGAGTTACAGGAGCACATGGCCACGCAGCAAAAGGGACCCCTTACCCAGGAACAGTTGCAGGATATCCATCTTTCCCTGCAGACCATCAGCAAGCGGAGTGAGGGTCTGATCCATTTTGTGAGGGAATTCCGCAGCCTCACGAGCATTCCCAAACCGCGGCTCGCCGCGATCTCCGTAAAAGAACTGCTCGAAGAGCTGTGTATGCTTCACCGGAAGGAGCTTGCGGAAAGCAATATCAACCTGGATATTTCAGTATATCCCGAAGATCTGACGATCTCGGCAGATAAGAACATGGTCGAGCAGGTGATCATCAACCTGATGAAGAATGCCATCCAGTCTTTCGAGGAGTCGGAGAACAGGCAGATATTCCTGAAAGCCTACCTGACTGAAAAATCCCGTCCGATGATCTCCATCCGCGACAACGGTACGGGTATTGATCCGGAAGCGCTGGAAAAGATCTTCATCCCATTCTTCACCACCAAGAAGACCGGCTCCGGCATCGGACTGAGTCTTTCCCGCCAGATCATGCGCCAGCATCAGGGCACCCTCACCGTGAAATCCACCGTCGGTAAAGGCACAGAATTCTTCATGCGATTCTGAATCTTAAATCTTAAATCTTAAATATTGAATATTGAATCTTGAATCTTGAATCTTGAATTTTCAACTACCTCCACCCCACCGTCTCGCAATAATCCGCAACAGAATAGTCATAGGTGTCCTTCACCCGGTACGACAGAGTCAGCTCGCCGTGACGCAGTCTTCCGGAACCTTCGATCTCAAATCCATCGACGATCTGAAAAGGAATACGGATCTCATCATAGCTTACGATCGCGTAAACGCGGAGGTCGGAAGCATAAAAGTTATCGATATAGATCTCCCGTTCGTAACGCGACCTGGAGATGCGCATTTCATAGGTCGTGATCTCGTCATACGTCTCACTGTATTCCTCCACATCGTAATAGCCGACAAACCTGTTGCGGTCGTCGTAGCGGGGTTCAACATCATAATCATTACAGGAAGCAACCACCAGGATCAGCGCAGCGAAAGCAATGAAGTTTTTCATAACAGTCAACTTTGATTAACCAGCTGAATGCAACTTTGAGGCCAATTCAATCGATGTTGGCAATGGGTTAATTCAGCAGTGTTCAGCAGTTGACGATTGCTCCAACGCCGGGGGCAGGTGTGCGTAACTTTTTGTGTACCTGTGCAGGCAGTGTGCACGTGCACAAAATGCACTTGGTGGCGCTCACCCACGCACCAAAAAATAAACCTCGCGAATGCGAGGTTTAGGTTAAAAAATAATGCTTGTACATTGTCCTTCCCGTCCGGCAGGGGTACGGCATCTTTTTTAAAAACATTCCGGCACCGGCAAAAAATATTTACAACCAACAACCACTACGAATGGAGTAAATAACCAGTCGCGCCGGAAATGTTATCTTCAGTCCACGTTGTCATGGAGGAACTTGTTGTTCCCCAGTAACGTGTTATCATCATTCAGATTGTATTTCGAAATATACGGCTCCGAAGAATGCGGAACATCATTCATTTTAATCCCCCTGCGCAAATATGCCGGAAGTGACCATTTTTCGTTAAATTCTTCCTTGGTCATTTCGTGCTTGCGGGCCTGCTTCAGGTGTTCCTTCCGCTCCTTCGCCTGCTGTTGCAGTCTGTCGCGGGTATTTCTCAGTTCCATCATTCCCTCGTCATTGATGGTCTGATCGCCATACTTTTCGTTGGCCGGATCGAAGTCATCATCCCTGAATAGACTATCGTCATCCTCCGCTTCGTCATGGGTATCCTCCACTTTGTTAAAAGGTCCCGTAAACACGAGTTCGCGCTCATTCGACTTCTTGTCATCAGCCTCCTTGCCGGGTTCCGGCTGGGCCTTGCGTACCTTCACATGCATTTCCTTGGACTCATTAACGGAATTATCCGCTGCGGGGCTGAACAACCATCCCTGAGTCCTGTCGAGTTCATGGACTTTCTTAACCTCGTTTCTCGTGATCGGGAGCTTTATTTCCGCGGGAAACCCCGTGGCAATCACCGTCACCCGTATCCTGTCTCCAAGATCCGGATCTACGCCGTGACCGAATATCATCTCGCCTTCGTCGCCGGCCTGATCCTGGATGTATTGGGTGATCTCCGTCAATTCGTCCATCTGAAGCTCGGCTTCAACACCGGAAATGATGGAAAGGAGGATCTTCTTCGCGCCCATGATGTCGCGGTTATCCAGCAACGGTGAAGACAACGCGCCTTCTGCTGCTTTGCGCGCCCGTGCGTCGCCCCGTGTTTCGGCAGAACCCATCACCGCGGCGCCCGCATTTAACATGACCGTGCGCACATCCTGGAAGTCCACGTTGACATAGCCTGCCAGCGTGATGATCTCCGCGATACTTTTCGCCGCCGTCGTTAAGATATTATCAGCCTGCGCAAAGGCCTGCCCGATGGACAGGTTGCCATAGATCTCGCGCAGTTTGTCGTTCAGGATCACAAGCACTGTATCGCAGGTCTTGCGCAGCTCTTCAATCCCGAGTTCTGCCTGCGCCGCCTTCTTCTTTCCTTCAAAAGAGAAGGGCGCCGTGACAATACCCACCGTAAGGATATCCATATCCTTGGCGATCTTCGCGATCACGGGCGCCGCGCCGGTTCCTGTTCCACCACCCATTCCGCTGGTGATGAAGACCATCTTTGTGCCCATGAGCATTTCGCGGATCTGGTCCTTGCTCTCCAGCGCAGCATTTTTCCCGACTTCAGGATTGGCGCCGCAGCCCAATCCTTCCGTAAGGTTGGCTCCTATCTGGAGTTTACTCGGTACAGGGCTTCCGTTCAGCGCCTGGTTATCGGTATTGCAGACAACAAACTCGACATCTTTGATGCCTTGCTTGTACATGTGATTCACCGCATTGCTTCCTCCCCCGCCTACGCCTATCACTTTTATTATGGAGCGGTGCTGGCTATGTTTGGGGATTTCAAATTTGTATGATCCTGTTTCAAACATATGTTATGTAATTAGTGGTTGTACTCAGTATTCATTTTTCCCATCCAGATCATCGATCAACAAACTCTTGGTCTTGTTGAGGATGTCATTAAAAAAATTACGCGAAGCCACAGGTTTTTTCGTCCGCGCGTTGCGGATCACTTCTCTTGCTTCCTTGTAACGGTCAGCCCTCTCATCGAGGGAACGATAGCCTGCCAATACCAGTCCTACCGCTGTGGCATACATCGGACTTTTCACCGCTTCCACCTTGCTCTTTCCAAGGTGTTCGTTGGGATACCCGATGCGCGTATCCATGCCGGTCATATATTCTACCAATTGCTTCAGGCTGCTCAGCTGCGCTCCTCCCCCCGTGATCACGATACCCCCTGCGAGCCGGTTCTCAAAACCCGAACTGATAATTTCTGAATGCGCCATTTCAATGATCTCTTCCATGCGCGCCTGGATGATGTTCGATAAATTCTTCACCGAGATCTCCTTTGCCGCGCGGTTCCGGATACCGGGAATGGAAACGATCTCATTGGGACTGGCCTCCTCGGCAATGGCCTTTCCAAACCTGGTTTTCAATTGCTCCGCCTGCTGGGGCAACACCATCAACCCCTGCTTGATATCGTTCGTTACGATGTTGCCGCCGAAAGGTATCACCGCCGTATGTCTGATAATGTTATCATAAAATATGGCAATGTCTGTCGTGCCTCCGCCGATGTCGATCAGGCAAACCCCTGCTTCCTTTTCTTCATCGCTCAACACGGCCAGGCTGGACGCCAGGGGCTCAAGTATCAGGTCCTCTATTTCCAGGCCACCCCTGCGGATACACTTATTCACGTTGTTGATGGCATTCGTCTGCGCGGTGATGATGTGAAAGTCCGCCTCGAGCCTGACACCCGACATGCCCACGGGTTCCTTGATGCCATCTTCATAATCAACCATGTAATCCTGCGGCATCACGTGAATGATCTGACTTCCCGGTGGAACAACCATGCGATACATATCCTGGCTCAGACGCTCTACATCATCGATCGTGATCTCATCTTCCCGGGAACTGCGGGTAATACCACCGTGCTGAATAAAACTTCTGATGTGCTGACCAGCGATCCCCACGTTCACTACACCGATGTCGATGCCCGCCTGGTCGCCGGCGTCCTTAATGGCCTTCTCGATCGCATGCACCGTTTTGTCAATATTAAATACAATTCCCTTCACCACGCCCTCCGACTCCGCCTTGCCCATGCCCAGCACCTCGAGCTTGCCAAATTCATTTTTCCGGCCGACAATGACACAGATCTTGGTTGTGCCTATATCGAGCCCGACGACTATTTTTTCCTGTTCCATGGTTCTAAATCTTTTTTGGTGGTTGTCTAGTATTCTGATCTGATCTTGTCTGTATCTAAATAAACTTCTTTGTTATCTATACTTCGATAAAAGCATTGGGCATTAGGGCTGAACCTGTTTCCTTCATCGGATCCAACCCTTGTGCGTATCGCTATGCGTTCATCATTGCACCTATTTTTCGTTATTGACTTTTATCATCTATCACCATCTTTTTCACCCTCAGTCAGAACTCCCTCTCAAAACACCACCCACGCCCCTAATCCCAAAACTCCTAATGCCTAATTC
>JBARAD010000120.1:0-12986 GCA_049791675.1 Chryseosolibacter sp. | reverse complement strand
TCCCCAGATAGTAAGGCGGACCGGTCTGTTTCCGGTAGACAGTGACGATTGTTTCAAAGATCAGTACGGCAATTTCAATAAAATCGCGGAAGAACCTATTGATCCACGGGGCCGAAAATAGGATAATTATGAGTAATTTTGGCACCCAAATTGAAGATTAGAATATTTAGACTGTGAAAGGAACATCGGCTTTTTTTATCCGCGCGTATTTTTTGCTGGCGACTGTTGCCATGGTGATATCCTGTGGTGAAAAGGCTCCGGAGGATATCCTCAGCAGAGCGGAAATGGTGCAGATCATGGAAGAACTGTACATCGCGGAGGAAAAGGTGAATCAACTGGGCGTTTCGCGCGACAGTTCTGTCAGGGTCGCCACGTTGATGGGACAAAAGGTATTTGAGAACGCGGCTGTGACTGATACGGTTTTCCGGAAATCCTTCGATTATTATATGGAGCATCCGCGGGAAATGGAGTTGATCTACACGGCATTGGTTGATACGCTTCAGTTACGAGAACAACGCGCCCCGATGGAGAGGCCGGTACACCAATGATCTACCCGGATACGCTCGAGCAGAAACTTGATTTTGGTCATATCAGGCTGAGGCTGAAATCGTACTGCTTATCAGAGGCGGGTGCGGAATGGGTTAACGCCCTGCATTTCAGTTCCGACGCCGATTTCATCAAAACGCAACTCCGGCAAACGCTTGAATTCCGTTTGATACTGGAGAAAAATGAAACCTTCCCTTCACAGCATTACTATGACGCCAAAGACTGGCTTCTGAAGATCGGCGTGGAAGGAAATTATATCGACGCCGATCAATTCGTTAAGCTCGCGCTGGCGCTTGACACGATTCTCGGCTGTAAGAACTTTCTCTTCAAATCCCGGGAGCTTTATCCGGAGCTTTTTAAACTGACAGAACCGGTTTCAATCACTGCGAAGCTGACCGAGCTGATCTATCAGAAGATCGATGACAAAGCCATGGTCCGTGATTCCGCCAGTCCGGAACTCGGTAAGATCAGGAAACGGCTAAGGGACGAGCAAAGCAGGCTAAGACGCCTGGCTGACCAGTTATTTCGTCAGGCGGTGTCGGAGCGGTGGGTACCGGAAGGCGCTTTGCCAACGGTACGGGAGGGCCGTGTAGTGCTGCCAATCCATGCAGAGCATAAGCGAAAGCTCAAAGGATTCATTCTTGATGAATCGGCTACAGGGCAGACGGTATTTATGGAACCTGCTGAGATGCTGGATGCCAATAATGAGATCCGTGATCTGGAGCATGCTGAAAAAAGAGAAGTGATCGCCATCCTGAAGATGCTGACCGCGGCCATGCGGGAAGAGCTGCCTGCGCTCGGGCGATCTTTTGAATTTCTTTCCCGGATTGATTTCATCCGGGCGAAAGCAAAATTCGCCCTTGAGATCCAGGGCGACCTTCCCGTCATTGGCAGTGCGCCGGAGCTTACGTGGTATCAGGCGAGACATCCCTTGCTCTACCTGAGCCTTAAAGGCAAGCGCGACGTGGTACCGCTGAATATTGAGATGGACGGTCTCAACCGGTTCCTCCTGGTCTCCGGCCCCAACGCAGGAGGTAAATCCGTATGTCTGAAGACCGTGGGGCTGCTCCAATACATGGTTCAATGTGGACTGCTGATCCCGGTATCAGACCGGTCGCGTGTGGGAATTTTCAAAGACATCTTCCTCGATATCGGGGATCAGCAGTCCATCGAAAACGATCTCAGTACCTATAGCAGTCACCTTCAGAACATGCGGGTTTTTCTGGAGTCAGCTTCGGACCGATCGCTGGTCCTGCTGGATGAGCTGGGTTCGGGTACCGATCCAAATTTTGGCGGTGCTATTGCCGAAGCCGTTTTGCAGCAGTTGCTGGCCAAACGCGTCTGGGGCGTTGCCACCACGCATTACTATAATCTTAAATTATTTGCCGGACAACGGCAGGGTATACGCAATGCTGCGATGCGCTTCGACAGTGAGCACCTGATGCCCTTATACATCCTTGACATCGGAAAACCAGGGAGTTCATTTGCGCTGGAAATTGCCCGCAAGACCGGCCTGCCTTCCGATACCCTGGAGCAGGCGGAAAAACTTGTGGGAAAGGATCTTGCGGGTTTTGAGACGCTCGTCAGAAACCTGGAGAAAGAGCGCGTTGAACTCAGTGGAAAGATCCTGCGCCTCGAACGTCAGGAAGCTGACCTGAAACAGTCGCTCGCCAGATATCAGTCGCTGTCTACCGATCTGGAGACGCGCAAAAAGGAGATCATCACGAAAGCAAAGGAAGAAGCTGCCGGACTGCTGCGCGAAACAAACCGCGAGATTGAAAAAACCATTCGTCACATTCGTGAAAACAAGGCGGAGCGGAAGGAAACCTTGAAGGTGAGGCAAAACCTTCAGGCGCTGCACCAGCGTGTGGGTCAGAAGAAAACCGAAAAACAGGATAAGCCCAAAACACCCATCCGGGCGGGCGACCGGGTGAGGATCATCGGACAGGAAGGAAGCGGGACCGTTGTTGCACTGAAAGACAAAACTGCTTCGGTACAATTCGGTGAGTTCAAATCGCTGATCCATATCAACAAACTTGAAAAGGTTTCTGCGGCCCTGGAAAAGGAAATGTCGCGACCGCTGCGCGCCTCCGGTATCAACCTGTATGAAAAACAGGCGCACTTCAACCCTACGCTGGACGTCCGGGGAAAAAGAGTGGAGGAGGTTGTTCCTTTACTCGAGCAGTTCCTGGATACGGCGCTATTGCTGGGGCATGGTGAATTGAGAATTTTGCATGGCAAAGGCGAGGGAGTTTTGAGAAAGGTCATCCGCGAGCAGCTCGGCAGGGTGAAACAAGTGGCAACTTTTCACGATGAACATGTCGAGCGGGGAGGGGATGGAATTACCATTGTGGTTTTAAAATAACCAAGCCTGTTATTACGGAAGAAATAAAAAAGGCCTCGTCGGGAGGCCTTTAATTTTATTGCTTGCTGAAGGTGAACGTCCACCCGCCGGTTACCGACTTAACGCGGCCACCTGGCCATCCGGCACTGCCGTCGGGGACAGTAAACTCCAGGACCAGTTCAGTGGCGGAAACTGTATAGGACATGGGGATCTCGTTGTTGGTATTGGGATCCCTGATGATCTGCGTTGACTTGTTTGTGCCAAACTTCCAGGTTCCGTCGGCAGGCCAGGGGCTGGGATCCGGGCGTGTTCCTGTCAGGCTATACTGGTATGTGCCGCCCTCGGCGTACGTTCCGGCAAGGGTTAGCGCAAGGTTGGTAAAGTCACCTGTTCTGTCACCGTTATCGTCGGTGGCGGTCTGGAGCACCCAAACACCCTTCAGCTTATCAAGCTGCGTTTGTTCTTCAGTTTTTTTATCGGGGTCTTTGTCTTTACATCCCATGTAAAAACTTGTGACAAGGACCAGGATCAATAATGAAAGTAATCTTGAGGCTATTTTCATGATGGTTATTCGGGTTTCATTTTCAGTAAAAATACATAATTCACGCGTCTTGGTATGGGGATTAATGCCGAAATAATCGCCGGTTGTAACCAAAATTGGCTTTTCAGGCTATTTCAGGCTGGTTCCCGGTCAGAAAACCACTTCAGCCTTCCATCAATCCGCTTGCCGTAAATTCAAAAATTCTTATGCCAGCCGTATCCTAACGTTTGAAGTCCATGATATTCAGGATACGCGCGTTTTCGGGGTACTCATCGGGATCGTTGGAAGCAATAAAGACCAGTGCTGATTCTGGCAGTAGGGCCAATTCTCTGCGATACCATTCGAAAGCGCGGTTGTCCAGGTTGGTGCCGGGTTCATCAAGAAAATAAACGTCCGCCTGGGTATAGAAGGCAAGACCGAGTTTCAGGCGCTGCCGCATACCGGAGGAGAAGTTGATGAGTTGTTTCCCGGCTGCGTTCTCAAGATACATGATGCCGATGAGTTCGTCTATGCTGATACCCCCACGTATTTTTTTGAGCCTGAAATGGAAATTCAGGGTTTCCCTCAAGGTGAATTCCTCGATCAGGTCCATGTAGGGAGTAGCAATCGACAGATATCGGAAGGTTTCTTCTACCGGGATCCCGGCAGGTCCTTTTTGATACAGGATGGAGCCGGAACTTTGAGGAACCTGCCCCCATAAGACCTGTAGCAGCGTGGATTTTCCGGACCCATTGGGGCCGGTTACCGCATAGGTGTTTCCGGGCTGAAAGTCATAATGAAGTTGCTTGAAGATCCACTCGCGGTTGAATCGCTTGCTGAGATCGTTAACCTTGATGGTTAAGGGGCTGTTGTCGGATTCTTTTGCTGGAGATAATGTCACAATGTAAAATTAGGAAACAGGGCCGTATTGTACAGAGGCCAGGCATGCCTTGTTTCTACTATTTTAATCGCTTCCTCCGTATCCTTTCATGATGCCGCGCTCAGAGGTGCGGATAAAATCGACGATATAATCGCGCTCCTCGCTACCGGCAATTTCTTTCTCTACAACTTCCAGCGCTTTTGAATTATTGATCCCTTTCAGAAAAATATACCGGTAGATCTCCTGGATCTCCGTGATCTTTTCGGAAGAAAAACCGCGGCGTCTCAGGCCGATGGTATTGATGCCGGCATAGGTGAGGGGTTCCCTTGCTGCTTTTGTATACGGAGGAATATCTTTCCTGACAAGGGATCCACCGGATACCATCACATGCGCCCCTACTTTCACAAACTGGTGCAGGGCGCTGGCGCCTCCGATGATGGCCCAGTCATCGATGGTGACATGTCCTGCAACCTGAACGGCATTCACCAGGATGCAGTTGTTGCCGATGATGCAGTCATGCGCTACGTGGACATAGGCCATCAGCAGGCAATTCTTCCCGATGGAGGTTTTGAATTTATCCGTGGTGCCGCGGCTGATGGTGACAAATTCGCGGATGACGGTATTGTCGCCGATATGCGTTTCTGTTTTTTCCCCCGCAAACTTCAGGTCCTGTGGCACAGAAGAAACGGATGCGCCAGGGTAAACTTTTACGTTTTTGCCAAGCCTGGTGCCGTCCCAAAGAACCACATTCGGTCCTATCCAGCTGCCATCATCAATGACCACGTCGCGGTGAACGGTTGCAAAAGGTTCAATGACAACATTGTTACCTATTTTTGCCTCGGGATGTACGTTTGCTAAAGGAAATCTGCTCATGAATTTTTTCGAACGATACTGGCGGTCATAGTGCCCTCACAAACCAATGAATTGCCCACAAATGCGCGCCCATACATCTTTGCGATGCCACGCTTAATAGGTGCTACAAGGTCACATTGAATAACCAGTGTGTCACCCGGGAGAACCATTTTTCTGAATTTAATACTTTCGATCCCTAAAAAATAGGTCCAGTAGTTTTCAGGATCGGGCACTGTGTTGAGTACAAGGATGCCGCCTATCTGGGCCATGGCTTCTATCTGCAATACGCCGGGGAACACGGGATTTCCCGGAAAATGTCCCTGGAAGAAGAATTCGTTTGCCGTGACATTTTTTACACCGGCAACACTTTCATTATCGAGGTAGATGATCTTGTCGATCAACAGGAAGGGATACCTGTGCGGTAGGGTTGCCGTTATTTTGTTGATATCCATCACCGGAGGGAGCGACGGATTGTATTTCGGCCGGCCCTGCTTGTCGGCTTCATGCATTGCTTTTTTGAGCTTTTTCGCAAAAGCGACATTCGCTGCATGCCCGGGACGGGCTGCCAGTACCTGTGCTTTCAGCGGTCTGCCAGCAAGGGCCAGATCGCCAACGATATCCAGCAGTTTGTGCCGTGCGGGCTCATTCTTATACCGCAGTTCAATATTATTAAGAATGCCTTCCTGCTTTACAGCCACTTTCGGCTTTCCAAGCATTTTGGCAATGTTGTCTAACTCATCATCCTTTACCACGCGGTCTACAATGACGATGGCATTGTTCAGGTCCCCGCCCCGGATAAGGTTATTCTTATACAGCATCTCGAGCTCGTGCAGGAAACAGAATGTTCTGCAGGATGCGATTTCTTTTTCAAACTGGCGGATATCTGTGATCGAGGCATGCTGACTTCCCAAAACCGGCGAATTATAATCGATCATCACCGTGACGCGGTAGTCATCCAGGGGAAGCGCGGCGATCTCAACATTACGTGCCGCTTCCCTGTAAAACAACGGCTCCTGCACCTCGAAGAAATCGCGCAAGGCATTTTGTTCTTCTGTGCCCGCATGCTTCAGGGTTTCCACAAACTGAATGGAACTCCCATCCATAATCGGGCATTCCGGTCCATCGAGCTGAATCAGTACATTGTCGATTTCCAGTCCGACCAACGCTGCCAAGGTATGTTCAATTGTGCTGATCCGGGCGCCACTCTCTTCAATGGTTGTTCCCCGGGAGACGTCAACGACGTTATCGCAGTCGGCACTGATGATCGGGGAGCCGGGCAAGTCAACGCGTTGAAATTTTATACCGTGGTTTGGCTTTGCAGGCAGGAAAGTCATATTGGTCTGAACACCGGTATGGAGTCCAACGCCAGATATGGTGACGGCTTTTTGTATGGTTTGCTGTTTGATATTAAGCATATTTGTGGAAAGTCGGCAAATTTAAGCCCAATTATCTGGATAATCCAATCATTCTGGAGGCTGATTATGCAAACGATTGATTCGAAATGTCAGGATGGCTTTCCATCAACCGAAGCACCGACCTTGCCCTCGAGTTGCATCACTTTGTTCTGCAAATCCCTCAGCCGGTTGTTTATATCAGGCAGCTGTTTAAAAACAGCATACGTGCGGTAGTATTCCTTAACATCAAAGGCCGGACTGCCGATAATCTGAGTTCGTTCTTTGGCAACGGATTTCAGAATACCGGCCTGTGCGCCGATACTTGTCTTGTTGGCGAGGGAGATATGGCCGGCAAGTCCGACCTGGCCGGCGATCACACAATTTTCGCCGACTTTGGTGGAGCCGGAAATTCCGGTCTGCGCGGCAATGACGGTGTTCTTTCCGATCTCGACATTGTGGGCAACCTGGATGAGGTTGTCAAGTTTTACGCCACTGCGGATAATGGTAGAGTCTCCCAGCAGTGTCGCACAGTCGATCACGGTGTTTGCGCCGATGGAAACATGGTCCTCAAGTATTACATTCCCCAGTTGCGGAATGGCCTTGTAACTTCCGTTTTCCTGAGGAGCAAATCCAAACCCATCGCTGCCGATGATGGCACCGGCGTGAAGCACGCAATGGCTGCCGATCTTCGTGCCCGCATATATTTTTACGTTGGGATGCAGAATGGTATTGTCTCCGATGATGACATCATCGCCCACAAATACATGGGGATAGATCTTCACGTTGTTTCCGAGCGTGACATTGTTTCCGATATAGGAAAAAGCCCCCCTGTAAATGTTTTCTCCAGCCCTGACATTCTCACCCGAATACGAAGGTTGCTCGATACCAGCTTTTTGAAAACTCATCAGTTTATGGTATTCCTCCAGCAGCGCAGTAAAGCTGATGTAGGCATCATCCACCAGGATGAGACTCGAGGAAACGGGTTTCTTTGGAACGAAATCCTTGTTCACAATCACCGCCGAAGCTTGTGTTGTGTAAATGTATTGTTCGTATTTAGGATTGGACAAAAAAGTGATCTGGCCCTTCTTCGCTTCCTGAATTTTTGCCAGCATGTTAATGGTCTCGCGGCCATTACCTTTCACCTCTCCCCCCAGTATTCCGGCTACCTGATCAATGGTAAATTCCATGATATCGTCATTCGTTAGTCATCATTCATTCGTCATCTGTCATCAGCCTGTTGGCGTATTCATAACACAGACAGAGATTCAACGCTTAAAGTCGCAGTGGTTTTTTTCTGCGATGTGTTTGCCAATGACACTTTCTTTACGCCCGAATGAAGTTTACAAAGATACATCTTTAGGCCAGCACAGGTAGTTTTTTTTAACGATTTTGCTGAGCGCTTTAATGTTGGGTAGATCCGAAGCCTGGGCAATATCGAGCAACGCACCCGTGCGGGTGAGTATATTTATTTTCTCCCCCTCCGTATACGCTTCATTTGTGACAGTTCCAAATGAAAACAGGTAAGACGATTCCGCGAGAAGCGTGTGATATTTCTGTGTGACCTTTGTCCGGATGTTTTCAGCTACACTTTTTTTGATCGGTTCATTGCTGAGAATGATCTGGAAAAGTTTTCGGTCGAGGAGCATCTCAGATAATAAGGATAGAATACGGTCGTCGTGATGCCTCCAAAGCTTGATCGCTCCCCAGATATCATGATCATCCAACCTTCCGAAGGCCTCCAGTGCGATTTTGCTGTTCTTTAAACTCTCTATGGTAAAATTTTGTTGCAGGAACAGCCTGAGTGGCTCGCTTGCCGGAATATTTCCACCTGCCCGTGTCAGTACCTGCGCTCTGCGGATGAGGTTGATGAGCATGCGTTCGGCGCATACGGTGGTCTTGTGGAGGTATACCTGCCAGTACATCAGACGCCGTGCGTTGAGAAAATTTTCGATGCTGTAAATACCTTTCTCCTCGACAACGAGGTGGTCGTCGTGCACCTGAAGCATCAGGATGATGCGGTCGACACCAATGGTTCCTTCCTGCACGCCGGAGAAAAAGCAATCGCGGTTCAGATAATCCAGTCGGTCGATGTCCAGCTGACTGGATACGAGCTGGTAGAAAAATTTCCGGCGGTAACTGTTCCGGAAAATTCTGAGGGTGAGATCGAGCGCTCCGTGGAACTCGTCGTTGAGCGCTGACATCAGCAGGTACGATAT
This sequence comes from Chryseosolibacter sp., assembly GCA_049791675.1. GTDB lineage: Bacteria > Bacteroidota > Bacteroidia > Cytophagales > Cyclobacteriaceae > Chryseosolibacter. The sequence continues at coordinate 4,234 of JBARAD010000120.1, read as the reverse complement.
GCTTTCATGCCTGACGCCAGGGAGAAGAGAATGTTCCAGGGCATGAGAAAATGGGCCGTGACCGATATCATGCAGCAAGACTGCGAGCTGGGCCGCTTCATATTCTTCTTTTGAGATCTCGACACCTTTGAAGCGCAGGTTGTCAAGCACCTGACCCATGAGGTGCATTGCCCCTAAGGCATGCTGGAAGCGGGTATGCACTGCTCCCGGATACACCAGGTCGGTGAGCCCCAGTTGTTTGATAAAGCGCAGACGCTGGAAAAAAGGATGGGAAATGATGTCAAATATTAACTCGCTTTTGACATGAATAAACCCATAAAGCGGATCGTTAATGATTTTCTTTTTGTTCAATAGACTGATGGTTCGGGTAAATTTAATCAGCGTTGGCCATCCCGGGCATTCTGGCGTAAATTAAACCTTATAAATCAACATTTTATACTCTGATTGCCCCGGCAATGCCGGTTTGGAACTCTTTATTTTAATAACTTTCACAAAAATAGGATCTATGCAGCGATATAATATACTATGGGCAGATGATGAGATCGATCTGTTGAAACCGCATATCATGTTCCTGGAACAGCGCGGGTACGATATCACCCCCGTCAACAATGGCGCCGATGCGGTAGAGATGTGTGATGACAAAAATTTCGATGTGGTATTTCTGGACGAGCACATGCCCGGCATGTCTGGTTTGGAAGCGCTGACGCATATCAAAAATAATAAGCCCAATCTGCCCGTTGTGATGATCACCAAGAATGAAGAAGAGCAGATCATGGAGGAAGCCATCGGCTCAAAGATCGCCGATTATCTGATCAAGCCCCTGAACCCCAGCCAGATCCTGCTGGCGGTGAAAAAGATCCTCGAAAACAAAAGGTTGGTGATCGAAAAGACCAACCTGAATTACCAGCAGGAATTCCGCAAGATCAGCATGGCCTTCCAGGATGTAATGAACCATGAACAATGGGCGGAGATCTATAAAAAGCTCGTTTTCTGGGAAGTGCAGATGGATGATAACCAGGACATGGCTGAGGTGCTGGACATGCAGAAGACGGAGGCGAATGCGAATTTTGCCAAGTTCATTATGCGCAACTATGAGAGCTGGCTTAATGATCCGAAAGCGGATAAGCCCATGCTCTCTCATCAGCTCATGAAGAAGAAGATCTTTCCGGAGTTGGGGCAGAAAAAACCTGTGTTTGTCATTCTGATCGACAATCTGCGCTACGACCAGTGGAAAGTGATAGAGCCTGTTATCAGTGAGTATTTCACCATTGACCGGGAAGAGCATTACTATTCGATCCTTCCTACAACGACCGCCTATGCGCGCAATGCGATTTTCTCCGGACAAATGCCTTCCGAGATGGCGAAAAGCCACCCGGACCTTTGGGTTGGGGAAGATGAAGAAGAAGGAAAAAATAACTTCGAGGATGAATTTCTGGCCAAGCAGATGCGCAGGAATAATATCCAGGGCAAGATGTCGTACCATAAGATCAAGAACCTCGAAGAAGGCCGGAGCCTGGCCGATTCGGTCAACAACCTTTTCACCAATGACCTCAACGTGATCGTCTACAATTTTGTGGATATGCTGTCGCATGCGCGGACGGACATGGCGATGGTTCGTGAACTCGCCCCGGATGAGTCGGCCTACCGTTCACTCACCAAATCGTGGTTTTTGCATTCACCCCTCATCGATATCATCAGGAAGATATCGGAAAAAGACGTTCGGGTCGTCCTTACCACCGACCATGGAACCATCCGGGTAAAGCGGCCTTTCAAGATCATCGGCGACCGCACCGTGAACACGAATCTTCGCTACAAACAGGGTAAAAACCTCGGCTATGAGGGCGACAAGGTAATGCAGGTTGCCAAGCCGGAAAAATTGTTTCTGCCCAGGATGAACGTGTCGACCTCCTATGTCTTCGCCATCGAAGACCAGTTCTTTGCGTATCCCAACAACTATAACTACTACGTCAATTTCTACAAAGATACGTTTCAACACGGCGGGGTGAGTATGGAGGAGATGATCATTCCCTTAATTTTCTTAAATTCGAAAAATGTGGTGTGAGGGCAGCAGTACCACCTTCCATGAAGTAACGCAGGGTGAGTTGGGCGACGTTGCCAGGGTATTTTTGCAGAAGGCCGGCAAATGTCCGGTCTGGTTATTTTATGGAGAAATGGGATCGGGTAAAACTACTTTTATCAAAAGCCTTTGCGCGCAGCTTGGCGTCAAAGACACCATGAGCAGCCCGACATTTTCTATCGTTAACGAATATGAAACAAATGGTAAAAAAAGGGTTTACCATTTTGACTTTTACAGAATCAAAAATGAAGAAGAAGCATATGACATTGGAAGTGAAGAATACTTTTATTCCGGGGACTTATGTTTAATCGAATGGCCGGAAAAAATTCCATCCCTGATACCTGCTGAGCATGCTGAAGTATCCATTGCTGTTGAAAACCAAAACCATAGAACCATAGCCCTTTCTGTTCATGACGGAAAAGAAAAAAAGCGGATTTGAAGCCCTCGCCACGAAATCGAGCCTTTATCCGGAAGAGAAACTGATGAAAGTTAAAAAGGGGAAAAACTCCTTTTTTCTCGGACTACCCAAAGAAATATCCCTACAGGAAAATCGCATAAGCCTGACACCCGACGCCGTCGCCCTTTTGGTCAACAATGGCCATGAAGTGTGGGTGGAAACCAAGGCCGGGATCGGTTCCAAGTTCACAGACAAGCAGTACAGCGAAGCAGGGGCAAAGATCGTCCACTCCGCCCAGGAGGTATACAAGGCCGATGTCATCCTGAAAATCGAACCGCCGACGCTGGAGGAAATTGACATGATGCATCCTAACCAGGGGCTTATCTCAGCACTCCAGCTCGGACACCTTAAATCGGATAACCTGCAGGCGCTGATGAAGAAGAAGGTGACGGCGCTGGCCTACGAATTCATCGAAGACAAAGTCGGTGGTATGCCCATTATCCGCGCGATGAGCGAAATTGCCGGTACCACGGTCTTGCTGATTGCCGCCGAGAACCTCAGCTCCGCCAACAGCGGCAAAGGCATTATCCTCGGCGGGATCACCGGCGTGCCGCCAACGAAGGTTGTTATCATCGGCGCAGGCACAGTAGCCGAATATGCGGCGCGTGCAGCCATAGGGTTGGGGGCTGAAGTGCAGGTTTTCGACAACCACCTTTACAAACTGCGCAGGATCAAAAGTATGCTGGGTCAGCAGATCTACACTTCCACCATTGACACGCTGACCCTCGGCCAGTCCCTGGAATCGGCGGATGTGGTCATCGGAGCGCTGCGCGCAGAGAAGGGCAGGTCAAGACATGTGATCTCAGAAGAGATGGTCATGCGCATGAAAACCGATTCACTGATCATCGACCTGAGTATTGACCAGGGCGGGTGTATCGAAACATCGGAGATCACCACGCTGAGTAAACCCGTTTTCAGAAAGCACGGCGTCATCCATTACTGTGTTCCCAACGTGGCTTCACGGGTGGCACACACCGCAACTACCGCATTGAGCAATATCTTCACGCCAACGATCCTCCGGGCGGCTGAAGAGGGCGGCATTGAAGAAATGATCTTCTCGCACAAGTGGTTCATGAAGGGCGTTTACACGTATAAAGGGGGATTGACAAACGAGCATGTAGCACGTAAATTCGGTTTAAAGTATAAAAACATCGATTTACTGTTCGCAGCCCGTTTTTAACGTATGAAAAAATCACCCATGTTGGGGGTGGCGCTCTTCTGCGTCGTTGCCGCCACTGCTCAACCGATGAATACTGTCCCGCAAAATATCCGCGCTGCCAACACGCTGGATAATCTTTCCGGCGCCAGTGGACTCTCTATTTCCGATAATTTCTTCGGCATACCGCTTGAACCCGGAAGGGTAAGGGGCAGCGCCTATCTCCATCCGGAATGGAAACGCACTACGTTCCTGCTGTATGATGCTGAGAAAATGGTGGAAGGTTTTCCCGCGCGCTATGAAATAGACCAGGACCAGTTTGAGATCAAAACATCGGGTTCGGTAAAGGTTCTCAGTGGTAAAAAGGTGAGGAGCTTTGTGTGGATCGATACGCTTGCCCATACGCCGCATTATTTCGTCAATGGCAGGGATTTCAAAAATCCTGAAAATGTTCCGCTTTCCGGATTCTTTGAGGTGCTCATAGAAGGACCTTTGACACTGGTGTCGAAAACAAAAGCCACGATGATCAAGCCAAGCTACAACC
>JBARAD010000119.1:0-10947 GCA_049791675.1 Chryseosolibacter sp. | reverse complement strand
ATCGGGTAGGGGGCACATGTGCGGGGTCTACGGGTAACGCCGCTTCAATATTGTTGCCTTGAGCCATGCGTCAGGGCCTGGCAGCAATGGAATCCGCTCATTCCTGGAAAGCTGTTTTTGACCATGAGCCATCAGTGGATTCTTTCCCACGAGTCTCCCCGGTTGTCCAAAGGTCATCCGCAGCGGTCTGCTTACCGTTCATCACGATTGACCGGAGCAAGAAGGGCGTGATCGTGGGAAATAGGGTGGATCCCAAAAAAGTTTAATCCGGCAGCATTTGCCACCTGGGTTGATGGTTCGGATGATACCTGGGAATCCGGTTTGGGTCCGTTGCTTTGTCAGCAAAGGGGGAACCTTTGCTTCCTTTCGGGTGGCTCCGTTACCTGAGGCATTACGGTCTGCAGATGTTATCTTATAACGCATGGCCTATGGTTTTCTCCGGAAATCTTCCGCACTTATTATGTGCGTGGAACAACTCCGGAATTTCTTTTCTCTACTGCGATGTCCATGTGCGTGCTTTGGTAATCATTTTTCATTCCCGGGAACCAGTGGATCCTGAAAACCCTGGATTCATCATCGTTTGTTTCCCTGTGCGGAGATCAGTTAAAAAACCAATATGCTACCGGTAAAGTTGATTCTTAGTAGATTTAACATGAGAATGTATGATTACAGTAATAAAAAGTTTTGATTTGCGGAGTTCACAATAAACAATACATGAAAGAATTAAGATACCTGATCGTTTTTGCCTCAACCATGCTTTTCTCGTGCCAGGATGGTGATACATCCAAGGGAGGCCAATCTAAAATCATACAGGAATTAAATCACGCGGAAATACGTGGAGGTGAGCGCACCATTGCACTGGTGGGCGCCACATTGATTGACGGCACGGGTGGGGAGCCGCTGCAAAACGCGACCGTGCTGATCCGGAACAACAGGATCGATTTTGCGGGGAAGTCGGCTGATGTGGAACTCCCGGAGGAAGCTGAACAAGTTGATGTGAAGGGATTGACCATTTTGCCCGGACTGATCGATGCACATTATCACAATGATTACAACAAGACGATGCCATCGCTTTTTCTAAGCCGTGGGATCACCTCTGTGCGCGACCCCGGAGCCTGGATGGATTTCTATGATTCCGCGCGGATGGGTGAAACGCCTGTTCCGCGATTGTTTCTGACAGGCCCACACATCGACATGTATCCACCTGCATATCCCGATAATTCCTATCTGGTAAAGGATCCGGAGGAAGGGCGTGCAGCGGTGGCGTTATTCGCAAGTCAGGGAGCCACCGCGATCAAGGTCTACTTCAGGCTTCCGATCGCCATCATCCGGGAGATCTGCAAAACGGCTCATGAATACGGCATTCCCGTGACAGGCCACCTTGAAATTGCCAATGCCCGCGATGCCATCAACGCAGGGCTGGATGGCATTGAGCATATTACTTCTTTCGGAACCTGCCTGCTCCCTCCGCGGGAAGGGGAAAAGTACAAACAGTTGATCTTAGCCGATAATGAGGCGAGGAACAAGGGGCGCTACGAGGCGTGGCATTCCATAAAACTCGATGATAACCCTGTCGTGGATTCACTGGTTCAATTCCTGGCAGCAAAGAAAACTTTCATCTGTCCTACGTTGGGTGTTTTTGAAAGGCAGCCCGACCGTGGGGACAGTATTGCGGTGAGCGGTTTTGCCAACATGGTAAAGTTCGTAGGGATGGTCCATGCGGGAGGTGGCCGTATCGTGGCGGGATCGCATACCTGGGTTCCCTATGCGGAACTTGGCTATTCCTATTTCAGGGAATTGGAACTTTTTCAGGAAGCAGGAATGCAGCCCATGGAGATCATCCAGGCAGCAACGCTGGAAAACGCGCGGTTCCTGCGTATAGATGAAAGGTTGGGAAGTATCGAGGCCGGCAAGCTGGCAGACCTGATTGTGGTTGAGGGCGATCCCCTTGCAGACATCAAAGCCGTGCGCAATGTGAAACGGGTGATGCTAAATGGTGTCTGGATCGGAGAGTAGTTGGTTGGACATTGGGCATCAGGTGTTGGCATTGGCTTCGCGCGTTGCGGACCAGGTAGAGTGTGCCGGCGATGGCGTGCGGCGGATCGCTGGGGCATTGGAGAATTTTCGGGTGACGAAAACTTTTTTTGTATGATAAGATCAGTGACTTTGTTTTTGCTGGGGTTCATGGTGTCGGGGTGCGATCTCTCAAAAGCACCTGAAAAGGATGTGGATAGAAGAACCATCCTGGAATTGAACGCAAACGAAATTGTCAAAGGCGATAAAATTGTAGCGCTCGTAGGGGCTACGTTGATCGATGGCACGGGAGGCGAGCCACTTGAAAATAGTTGTGTCATCGTGAGCAACGACGCGATTGAAGCTACCGGGAGAAATGGCGAGATTGATATTCCCGCGGGAGCGGAAGTGATCGATGTCAGCGGACTTACCATGCTGCCGGGTTTAATCGATGCCCACTACCACAATGAAGATAGCGATACACTGGCCACATTGTTCCTTCAAATGGGGGTCACCTCTGTCAGGGATCCGGGTGAATGGATAGAATCGTACGATGCATTGCGCGCGGCCGGGAAACCTTTGCCCAGGCTCTTTCTTGCGGGACCGCATCTTGACACTTATCCTCCTGCCTATCCGGAGGATTCCTACATTGTAAAAGATGCGGAGGAGGCACGCCTCGCCGTTGACCGGTTTGCAAAGCAGGGGGCCACTGTCATCAAAGCATACTATGGCCTGTCGATCGGAATGATCGAATCCATTTGTATCTCCGCGCATCGATATGGGTTACCCGTCACGGCGCACCTGGAAATCACGGATGCAAGGGACGCGATTCTGGCAGGACTGGATGGCATCGAACACATCACTTCATTCGGAACGTGTTTATTACCCATGCGCGAAGTTGAAACCTACAAACAGCAGGTAATGGCAAACCACAGTGCAAGGAGGCAAGGGCGATACGCAGTATGGGCATCGTTGGATTTTGATAAGAATCCGGCCTCCGATTCATTGATTCGGTTTTTGAAGGAGAAGGAGACTTTCGTCAGCCCCACGCTTGCTGTCTTTGAGAGACGTTCCGATAAAGGCGACAGCATTGAAGTAAGGGGCTTTTCCAATATGATGAGGTTTGTAGGCAATGCCAACAGGGGAGGTGTGCGTTTTGTTGTGGGTTCCCATTCCTTTGTTCCATACGCTGACCTCGGCTTCGCCTATCACCGGGAAATGGAGCTGCTTCGGGAGGCGGGCCTCACCAACATGGAGGTGATCGAAGCCGCCACCCTTGAGAACGCGCGTTTCTTTCGCGTAGAGGAGCGTTTGGGCAGCATTGAAAAAGGAAAGATCGCTGACCTTATCCTGGTTGAAGGAGATCCGCTGCAGGACATCCAGGCGATGAGAAACGTGAGGCGTGTGATGTTGAATGGCCGATGGGTCCGGTAGCGGGGGGTTTTAAGATTTCAAATAAGTCTTCAATGAATCCGGGGGGCTGGTTCCGGGCGTGCCGGCTTCAAACACTGATCTCGCCCCTGCGTTTCTTCACCTGTACAAAGTTTAGAAGAAATAACGACCATCATCGTACGACAAAACGTATGTACTTCGTTCCATTCTTGTAATCTAGTCTTAAGGTATAGGTCCCCGCACTGAAGGGCCGCAGATCAAAGTGTATTGAATATTTCATTTTTCCTTCTGCCCTGATCTGTGCTGCCTTCCTGGACGTCAGCATATTAAAGACCGTCAGGATCACGGGACTTTCTTCCATAAATTCCAATCCAACATCAAATATTCCTTCGTTCGGGTTGGGATATAAAGTGAATTCTTTGACGAAAGATTCGTTTCCCAAACGACCTTCGTCTGATGTTGCAACAGAATCATAGATTGTGATCGACTTCGTTATTTCATCGAGACAATCCGCCAGCGAGGCTGTCAATGAAACCTTGTATTCACCGGCCTTTGCAAATGTTCCGAATACAAGGTCTTCGTAATCTTCCAACAGGTGCATTTCCGAAGGAAGGGTCCAGGTAATCCTTTCTGGCCAGGGCCAGGATACGTCGATCATCACCACGGTGTCGCTGATGATCGCTTCCGAAGCCATTAAAAAATTGGCCTTGAGGAGATCCGCTGATGTTTCCAGGAGAAACGTATCCTGTACGATACACCCTCTGGCGCTTGTTACTTCAACCCAGTAAAGGCCGGCCGTTGATATGCTCACGCTGCGGTCCGAACTGTTAAAGCCTGTGTTGCTTGTCCATGCATAACTTGTCCACGCGCCGGGATCAAGCACGTGTGACTGTCCTGCGCAAAGAGTTGTCGACCCGCCAAGGTCAAGGGGATCTTCGACAGGATTTGCCAGTGAGAAAACTTCGGTCACATTACAATCGTGGACGTCTGTCACCGAGATCGTATAAGAACCCGGGCATAACCCCTCGATAGCGGGACCCTGTCGTCCGTCGGACCAATGATAGGTTAACAGGTCACTGCCACCGCGTGCTGCTACCTCCAGTCTTCCATCGCACCCGTCCGGACAGCGTGGTTCTTTCGCCGATATCAACTTAATGATCAATGGATCGGGCTGGCCGAGGGTATAGCCCGCATAACCGCGGCATCCGTTGTCATCTGAAACGATGACCTCGTACTGTCCCTGGCAGAGATCCCTTGCTTCAGGTCCGTTAAATTGATCCCATGAAAAAGTATATTCGCCACTTCCGCCACTGGCGGACACTCTTAATTCCCCATTGCAATCTCCGTGGCATTTCGGTTCAACTTTTTCGAGGAGGTGAACAAGCAGCGTATCCGGCGCAGGAATTGTTATGGATTCTACTACAGCGCAATTGTTTGCATCTGTGACCGTAACGAGATGGTCACCTTTTTCAAGGTCGACAGCTTCACCGGAACTTTGGCCATCTTCCCAAAGGAAAGTAAAGGGTCCATAGCCTGCAGTGATTTCGACGGAGACGCTTCCGTTGGCCGAATACGAACATGTTGCGGAGACGATGTTGCTGACACGCACCTTCGGCCCGTCGGTTGACGTGATGCCGACAGACCCCATGGCGAGGCAAAGGTTTTCATCTGTTACCGTGAGCTGGTAGACGCCCGACATTAACCCTGATACATCAGGCGTGTTCGCGATGACGGTGTTGTCAGCATCAGTCCAATCAAAAAGATAGTCTCCCCTGCCGCCTGTTACAATCGCGGATACTTTTCCTTTCGGGTCTCCGCAAAGGGCAGGTTCAATCTGATCGAAGCGAATGGAGAGGGGAGCAGGCTCCGTTAATATCGCAGACGTCACTTGCTTGCAACCATTGGCATCCCTGACGACGGGATCATACGGGCCGGCTTGAAGCCTGCTCAGCAGGGACTCGCGTTGCCACGTCTCGCGGAGGGCTGTAAATTCATAATCACCTGCGCCGCCTGTTGCGACCAGTCGTATTGCTCCGTCTTCTCCGCCATTGCACGACACATTCTTTATTTCCGCGGCATCCAGTGTCAGTGGTTCCGGTGCGGTAATAACGCCGACAGCAGAAGCGGAGCAATCATTCTCGTCGGTGACGACCACCGTATATTCGCCTGCCGGAATGGAGGCCAGGTGTGGCGCTGCATGCGAACCATTGTTCCAGCGATAGGAATAATCTCCCGTTCCTCCCGTTGCCCCGCATGAAAGATAGCCGTCCGCACTGCCCTGACAGGATACACCAAAGCCATTGAAATCCGAAGCATCTGTGATCCGGGCGTTGATGGGTAATGGGCCGGTGATCGTTGTCTCCGCTTCGCCTTCGCAGCCATTGGCATCCGTGGCTTTTACGCTGTATTGTCCTGCAGGAATATCTTTCAGAAAAGCGGATTTCGCTCCTGTATTCCAGGAAAATGTGAACAACGAAACGCCTCCGGAGGCCGATACGCTGAGGCTCGCATCGGACGCATTTGCGCAACTTATGGGCTGCCCGTTATAGTCTGAAACGACCTGTACGATGGCCTCAACCGGTTCAGGGTCTGTCAATACTATTTTTCCAACGCCCTGGCATCCATTGATGTCACTCGCAGTGACCATGTAAGTACCCGCGGCAAGATTGGCTACTGCCTGGGTCGTCTGTCCACTGTGCCATGCATACGTGTATGCGTTGCCCGTCCCCCCGGACGCCGAGGCATGGATGCTTCCATCCGCCCTGCCATAACAACTGATAGTTGCTCCGTTGTAATTGCTCGTGGCTGCAATGGTGGCAGTTACAGGGGGCGGCTCAGTGAGAACAAGGCTCTTTTCTGCCCTGCAATGCGTGCGATAGGTAATTTCAGCCTTATAGGTGCCGGCGCCCAGTCCGTCCAGCGCCGATAGATCCTGCCCGGAATTGATCTGCACGCCGTTCCTGTACCAGGTATAGTATTCCGCCATCGCTGTGTTGTTGTCACCATCTTTCAGAACCGTCGTCAACGCTGCGTTGCTTTCGCCCTGGCAACGAACAGCCATTCCGTTGTAATCCGATAGCGTAACGATCTCGATGGACCATGGCTTAGGTTCCACGAGCGTATGATATTTTGTAGCCGTGCACCCCTGATCGTCGGAGACAGTGGCGGCGTAGGTGCCGGCGGATTTGTTGCTGATTTCTTTATGCGATTCGCCCGAGGACCACGAATAGTATGGCGTCCCGATGGTATTCCGTATCGATTGAACCTCGAGCACCCCGGTAAGATACCCTGCACAATTGATTCCAGTAAGTTCGGCAATGGTGAAATCAATGGGCTCCGATGCTGCGAGCGTTGTTGACGTCGTTGCAGTGCAACCATTTCTGTCCGTCAGCACCAATGAGTAAGTACCCGCTCCCACGCCTGCCAATGTCGGCTGTGCACTTCCATCCGACCATGTATATGAATAAGTTGCAACTCCTCCCGAGGCGTTTGTTTCAACAATACCGTCCTTTTTATCGTGGCAACTGATATCGAAACCGTTTTTTCCACCCGTGGAGAAGAGTTCCACCACCAGCTTCTCCGGTGCTTGCAGGGTTTTGGAAAATGCTTCGCTCCGGCAGCCGTTGGAATCAGTTACCTTAACCTTGTAGCTGCCAGCGGACAGGTTAATCGCAATATCGGTATTGCTTACGTTGGGTATCCATTCGTACGATGTATAAGTGCCTGTGCCCCCTGAGGGTATGGCCTTTATCGTTCCATTGTTTCCTCCGTTGCATTGAATATTGAAACCGTTGTAGTCCGAAGCTTCGAACTCCGGAATGGTCAGTGCGGGCGGGTTTGTCAAAGGCGTTACCTCATACACTGCCCAGCAATTTCCGTAGACCCCTATGTTTGAATTGTTTTCGATTTTCAGCCAATATTTTCCTGCCGGTAAGCCTGTGAACGATGACTGAAACTCATTCTCAATATGTCCTTGCCGGAGATACGTTTTTAGCTCCGGATCTGAAAAAAGGGTGAGCACAAAATCGTTGATCAGCGAAGTGTACGGACTTATGATCTTTATCCCAATGGCTCCATCGCTTCCGTCGTGACAGGTTGGGTCAACGGTTGAAATGGATGCGGTCGGAGGTGGATAGGAGATGTCCATTTTCTGTATCAGACTCGTGGTGCCTGTCTTGCCAGCAACCCGGAAATATTTTTGGCCGAATGGATCGGCGAAACCCAGCGCGGTCAGCTGCTGGCGGGTAATGAAGATTGATGAAGCAGTTTGCCCGGGTATCTGGCGGTAGGTTCCACCCAGGGTTTCGCTTACTTCCCATATGTGAACAGGACTGCAGCCGTTCACTGCCGTTAACATCACACCTTCGCAGGTATCGGTAAAACCGGAGATCTCCAGGCGTGGATAAATGTTGATCCAGATGTATATGTGCTCCTGCGGAGAAGCCCCCTGCCCCTCAAAAAATCCGGTCGCGCATGAAGTTGAATACGTTCCGGAGTAGGATGCCGAGATTGGTTGACTGTACCGGTCATTCTGGTCGTAGGGCTCCCAGGCGAGGCCTCGCACCGACATGCTGAAGTTCCCGTTCATGAGCCCGTTTCCCTTGAACACCAGCGATGTCGTTCCAGTCGACGACGTCCCGGAAACAGTGATTCCGGAAAATGTAAAATTAAAACCGGACATGTTCTCGTAAGCATAGAGATCATGGGTAAAGTTCAGGCTAACCTCAGCCACCCAACCTTGTGAATAACCATCTTTCAGCGCAATCGTTGAGAGGATCAGAAAAAATATTTTCTTCATGGCCATACGTATTCTGGGAGTTAATATTGGAATTCCAATGCCGCACTAAGGGATGATTGCAGCCCGTCTGAAAAGATTGCCATGATCCGGTAACTGTAACGCCTACCGGGTATCATGGTGTCTGTAAAATCATTTACCTCACCGGCGAGGGTCTTAAACCTTACCGGCGGTTGGGCGTCGACGGCTCTATAGATTCTCAGGGAATGGATTTGCGGTTGGTCATAGTCCCATAAAAGTGTAATCTCGTTCTCTTCCGGGTTGATCCTTGGCCGTTTCCACGTAATGGCTGGACGCAAAGCATTCCTGGTGCTAACGCCTTTCACCGGGGCGGCCGGCTCCGATTCCAGGCCTGCCTCGTCCACCGCTACCACCGTGTAAATGTTTACCTCACGAGACGAGGCTGTCTCATCCAGGTAATGCTGGATTGAATCATGATCAGCTTTCAGGTTCGTGATCTGTTCCCATTGGGCAGACTCTGTACGCTTGCGATACACAGTATATGCTGCGATATCCTCGCTGGCGCCGGGCGCCCAATGGAGCGCCACGCCCTCGGGACTACTGGTCGCAGGAAGAAACACCGGAGGCTGTGGTGGGATCTTGTCAGGTAAGACAACTTTAAGCAATGACGAAAGGTCTGAATGATTCTGACTGATATCGATCGCCATCACGCTGTAATAAACAGTTTCATTCAACGTATGGAGATCTACCGGATCAGTGTAAGTGGTGCCGGCATGGGGTGCCGATGTTACCTGCGCGAGTTCTTCGCTGACGTGAAAGGCCTTATAAATCCTGTATCCGAAAATGTCACGCTCGGTGTTGGCTTTCCATGAAAGCATTACCAGGCCTGAGTCAGATACGGTGGCCTGTAATCCGGAAGGGGGGGAAGGAGGCATGCTATCAATGAGCTGTGCGAAATACAAGTGAGATGTGTAAGGTGCAAGGTCCAGCCCATGGGCAGTGACACGATAATAATTCACCTGCCCGGGAAGTTTGTCTTCGTATGAACGCGTGCCGGGTGGAAGCATTTTTGAATTGAGTTTTTTGAATTGTGCAGTCGCCTGAGCTGACCGTTCGACGGTGAATCCTCCGATCGCGTCATTGTCTGTTTCAGGAAAGTCCCAATGGATAAGCAATGTTTTATTGTTGTGATTTTCAACCGCGGATATCATCGGAACCCGGGAGACGGCAGGTGTACCCTTGCCGCTGATTACGTCCGACGGCGGACCATGTTCGCCGAAGGGGGTGATGCCCTTGACCCTGTAATGATACGTTTGGGCCAGCACTTTCAGGGAGTCTATCGCATATTCGAAGCGCGTATCCTGCGTCGCCAGCGGTGAAACAGTAACCAACGGCGTATCTGAAATAGAAGTGAATATCTTGCCATCCACTGAACGCTCGACGAGGTATGCGGTGTAACAGTTGATGACGCTCTTGTTCCACTGAAGGGAAACCAGTTGTTCCTTGAAATCACCTTTTAGATTTTGGGGTCGCGGTAATGTGTAGGGATCTTCCGGACTCAGATAGACACTTCCGCGGATACTATCCGGGGAATTGATCACAATGCGATAAAGATATTTGTCTCCTTTCCGTATATTTTTATCTGTTAACCATAGACCAGAGGCAACCGCCACCTGCGGAGACAGATCGGCGCTGAAGAGTGCAAAGGCAAAACGCTGTTCGTTCTCTTTTACTTTGTCAACGATGGTGAAGACATCACTTTGATCGAGCGCCACTTCAAAGCGATCACCATACAGCGCCTGTGCCGCGATTGCGGCGTATCTATCACCGCGCACCAGACTTTCCCATTCCGTTTCTGGCCAGGGTCTGACAACGGGGCGCAGGATTGACTTTTCCGGTTGTCGCAAGACGGCGCCGTTGCGTGCGATCACATAGCGTTCTACCCGATAGCCATAGGTGTTTGCCGTTCTCCATGCCTTGAAGTTTAGCGGCGCCCAGCGCAATGTTATTGAATCGAGGGAGGTCCTCGCCGTGACCGCCAATTGCTCTGACAATGGTGTCGCGCCCTGGCCATGCGCTGCGACAGCGCCCAGCAGTGCGAGGAAAACAGCTACCAGTTTGCAGCGGCGATTTTTGTTTTGACTTTTCATTGTGTCTAATCGTTATCTGGAATTGAATTGAATATCTCGACCTGGCAGGAGGAGCTCACGATGTTTTTTCCAGGGATCACATAATTGAATTTTATGTGGTATGGGCCGTATCGCACGTGTGGCAAGGGACTCAGGACAAGGCTTTCAAGTCTTGGGGTCAGTCGCGACGGATAATCCGCGACATAATTCACTGCGTGGCGCTGCATGTCATAAAAATCAGATCCGACTGATTGGCCAAGATTATAGACCAGCTGTTCATCTGAAAAAGCCGGAGCCGCGGAGAAGTTGGTGTAAGGGTAGGGTGATCCTGCATTTTCTATGTAAACATCTCTCAAAGGCGGGATGCCGAGCACATTGGGATCGGGTCTCCCGATATTCATCCAACCCAACAGGGGATAGCCCTCATACACCAGCGGAAAGACGTGGCGCTCGTACCATTCATTTCCCTCCAGGATTGCTTCCAGCTGTATCACATGGGTGGATGCGTTTGATGCCGGTAATTCCCTGGCTTCAAAGAACTCGTCTCCCTGAAGCGCGGCCGCCAACTGGAAAATTCTGATCGCGGGGCTTAACCGGATGGCTTGAGCCAACGTGATGTGTTTCATCTTTTCAGAGAACGTGCTGTATTTACTCGTG
>JBARAD010000118.1:0-8429 GCA_049791675.1 Chryseosolibacter sp. | reverse complement strand
ATTCATTTCTTTCTGGATGATCATTACAATCAGCAATACGAAGCCGATCAGCAATTTGGTAAGGTCTTTGGCATCTTTTCCATGCTCGCCATCTTTATCGCCTGCCTCGGGCTGTTTGGTCTGTCATCGCTCACGGCCATTCAGCGGACGAAGGAGATCGGTGTGCGGAAAGTAATGGGTGCAACCGTACGGAGTATCCTTTCGCTCATGAGCCGCGATTACCTCACCTTGTTATTCCTCAGCATACTGCTTGCGGTACCCATAACCTGGTGGGTAATGAGCACGTGGCTCGAGGCGTTCGCATACCGCATCGCGCTTTCCTGGTGGACCTTTGCAGCGCCCAGCCTTGCCGTGGTGCTTATCGCCCTGCTGACGGTCTCCATTCACACCCTCAGGGCTGCGCGGGCCAATCCGGCGACATCTTTGCGGTACGAGTAATTTTCAGCTAGAAATCAAGATCGATCTTCTGGTACTTGGCTTTTACAAAACAGAAGACACCGTAGCCAACAAGGCCGAGAGCAACGAGTGCCATCATGAATGATCCGAATTTGTTCTGAAGGAAGTCGAAGGCCGCGCCTGTTCCCTGCGCGTCACCGGGATTGGAAAACCAGGCAGCATGCAATAAGAAGTATCCGATGATCGTCAGCACGATCCCGCGGGAGATATAGCCAACAGTTCCGGCGGTCTTAAAGGCGTCTTTCATGTTCGAGCGCACAAGATTCACCTTTTTCATGAACTTGCCGCTGATGCCACGACTGATCTGGTAAATACCCATTCCGATGACGATGAGTCCGGCGATGCCCACGAGATATTCGCCTCCGGGGTATTCCAATACTTTGCTTACAACAAATTGACGGGAATCACTGTCTCCACCTCCTGTTGCGCCGCGAAAAACGAGTTTTATTGCGTAGGCGCCGATGGCCAGGTAAAGGAAAGCACTCATCGCATACCCTACGCGGTTGAGTATTCCTTTCAGATCGTTTCCCTTGTTTTCCGTGTCTTTGAATGCCTGAAACATCCGGAACATCACATATCCGAACAACCCCATGGCGATCGCGATCAGGATCACCCTGCCGAAGGGCTGGTCATAAATGAACTGGAAGGCTTCGGCCTTGTCACCTTTTTCCCTGCTCAGGCCAAAGGCAGCCAGAACCGAAAGCGTACCCATCAAAAAATAAACGATGCCCTTCGATACAAGCCCGAACCTTGCGAATTTTTCAAACCATTTTTCCCTGGAGCGATCGCTGAAAACTGATGTTATACCTGACATGTGATGTATTTACAGTGGCTATAAAAATTACATGCCCTGCACCGGTGTGACAAAAAAAATGCAGACACCCCGTGCCTGCATTTTTTTCAACAAATCGCCTCATTGTTTTGCTCTTCCCCGTGGTCCGTGGTAGAGACTGATTTCTCCCCGTGATCGTTTCAGCAGTTGACGTACCCGCGAAACAGATCGGCTGCGCTTGCCTCAACAATCATTTTCGCCAGTGTATGTTCTCACCGACTAACAATTTACACCCGATACGGTCGCTTTAAATTTGTAAATCCTTTCTGCGAGAAACATTTTCTACAACCTCTCAGGCATGAACGCCTTCGGCCAATTCTTCCAGCAGCTTTTTGTTAAATGCTTCAAGATCTTTCGGCGAACGGCTGCTGACGAGTCCCTGGTCGACTACGACTTCTTTATCGACCCAGTTTACACCGGCATTGATAAGATCTGTTTTTATTGCGGGATAGGATGTCATTGTTCGTCCGCTCAGCATCCCTGTTTCGATCATTGTCTGGGCGCCATGACAGATTACAGCAAGCGGCTTGCCGGACTCCATGAAGTGTTTGATGAACGCGACCGCCTTTTTGTTTGTGCGAAGTTGATCGGGATTCAAGACGCCCCCGGGCAACATCAGTCCGTTGTAGTCTTCGGGGTTTGCTTCATCCAGTTTTTTATCGACCGGCACGGTGATGCCCCAGTCGGTGTGATTCCATGCCCGCACTTCTTTTGCCTGTGGCGAGACAATGTCTACCGTAACACCCGCCTCTTCCATAGCTTCCTTTGGACTTACCAACTCCGATTGTTCAAAGCCGTTTTCTACCAGGATAGCGACCTTAAGGTTTTTCAGGTTTGTCATGTTGTGTTTGTTTTTGGGTTAAACAATATCTTCGGCAACATGCGAGAAAAATTATGCCTTTGCCGCTTGGTTGCACGACGGCTTTTCCTGGTGACAGCGCAGGCACTATGAGACTGCGCGCCACGATGGACGATTCACGTACCGGACGGCATGAGCGCCGGACTTTCGTTCATAAACTGTTCAGCGCGTTTGTTGACGATCGGACATTTGTCCATTTGCGTCACTTCGATAACAGGTACGCCGAAATCCTGCGTCACCTTGCCGTGGATCTCATAGAAGCCGCGCCCCCTGAACGGATATTTTTTTGCGATGTCCGGAAAATGTACGGTGTCAAAGACATGGCCTTCGCGGTCGAGAAAGGTTCCGAAGTGCATGTACTCCCGCGTCTTCGTAACAGTGTCTTTGGTGGTGACGACATATCCAATGATGTGCACATGCTTTCCCGCCTGCTGCAACAGATCGCGCGCGACATGGCGGCCGCGTTCGGCGGTGACGAGCAGCTTAAAGGGGTCGCACAGGCAGAAGCCGAGTAACTCGATCTCATCAAAAGCATCTTCGATGGAATGGCGTGTGAGCTTAGGAAGCGGATATTCTTTGGGTGCGGTGTCGAACAGGTCTTCACCAATCCGTTTTGTCTTTGCGCGGCTGAGGTGAAGCATGGCCTCCCAGAGGAGTTGTTGTTTATCTTTTCCCGTAAACCGGAAGGCGCCGATCCGGATGAGAAGGCGCGCTTGTTCAAGTCCGATGGCTATCCTTCTTAAAAAATTGTCAAGACCCGTAAACGGTCCGTTGCGGATCCGTTCCACAGCGATTTGCTGCGCAAGCTTTGCTTCCAGGCTCTTCAGGTGAATGAATCCGATGTAGATGCATGCTCCGTCGATCGTGGTAAGATATTCGCTGTTGTTAACACAGGGCGCTTCTATCTTCCCGCCATTCATGCGCGCCTCGTGGAAGTAGAATTCGGTTTTATAGAAACCGCCGAAATTGTTGATGACGCCCACCATGAATTCCAGCGGGTAGTGGGCCTTCAGGTACAGGCTCTGATAACTTTCCACCGCGTAACTCGCGGAATGACCCTTGGCGAATGAATAGCCCGAGAAGCTCTCGATCTCATACCACACGCGGTCGATCACCTTTTGTTCGTATCCTTTCTTGTGGCATTCTTCAAAGAAACGATCCCTGACGCGCTGAAACTCATCGCGCGAGCGGTATTTTCCGGACATCCCGCGGCGCAGAACGTCGGCTTCCGTCAGGCTTATCCCGGCAAAGTGGTGCGCCACCTTGATCACATCTTCCTGGTATACCATCACACCGTACGTCTCCTTCATCAGCTCATCCATTTTCGGGTGAATGGCTTCATAGGTACCGCCATTGCGTACGGCGTGGAACCGCTCGATGTAGGCGCGCATCATTCCCGAGCTGGCCACGCCCGGTCGTATGATGGAGCTCGCCGCCACCAGCGTGAGGTAATCCTCACAGTGAAGCTTGCCGAGCAGCATGCGCATGGCGGGCGACTCCACATAAAAGCAACCAATAGCCTCGCTGTTGCGCATGAGCGATCTTATCTTTTCATCTTTTTTAAAATCCTCAAAGCGATTGATGTCGACATCGATCCCCCGGTTGCGCTTTACATGTGCCACGGCTTCCTTGATGTGTCCAAGGCCGCGCTGGCTGAGGATATCGAATTTGAAAATGCTCATATCTTCCGCACTGTGCATGTCGAAGTGCGACACGGGGTAACCCTTTGGCGGAACGTCGGTCGCAGTGTAGGCATAGATCGGTTTCTCCGTGATCAGCACCCCGCCTGCGTGGATGGAGAGGTTCGCGGGCAGATCTTTGAAGTATTGTGCGTACTTGCAGATCAGTTTTGTGATGTGGTCACGGTCGTGGTGCTTGCCGGGATCTTCCACAAGGCTGTCGATCTCTTCTTTCGGCAACCCGAAAACCTTGCCCAGCTCGCGGAGGATGGATCGGCCCTGATAGGTGACGTGTGCTCCGAGCAGACAGACATGGTCAGCTCCATAACGGCTGAAGAGGTAATCATAGATCGCGTCCCGGTTATCCCACGAGAAGTCGATGTCGAAATCAGGAGGGGTGGTGCGTTCTTCATTCAGGAACCGTTCGAAATACAGATCCAGTTCGATCGGGTCCACGTTGGTGATGCCGAGACAATAGGCCACCACACTGTTGGCCCCGCTTCCACGGCCGACATACGCGAAACCTTTTTCATTTGCATGACAGATGAGGTCATAGGCGATCAGGTAGTAGCTGCAGAAGTTTTTGTGTTTGATGATGCGCAGCTCGCGGTCGAAGCGTTCGCGCAATTCAGGCTGGCGCACGTCATAGCGGTGTTGGAAGCCTTCCCATGCCTTTGTTACGAGAATTTCCCAGTCGTGATCCGGATTTCCACTCAGGTGCTTTTTGTTTTTGTCCTCGCGCAGGTTGAAATCGATTTTGCATTGGGCGATCAGCATTTTTGTGTTGTGCGCCAGCGCGGGGAAATTCCGGAAGTGCTGCTCAAGTTCGCTTTCCGGCATCATCATCTCGTCGGGACGGGCTTGCTGATGCGGCGCAAGTTTGCTGAGCAATGTATTGTGGTCGATTGCCCGCATCAGGCGGTGCACGTTGAAGCCGATCCGCGAGGCAAAGGTGACGGGTTGCAGGATCACATACTTGTCCGGAAATATTTTGTACGATGATTGTACGGCGAACTGATTCAGCTGGTGCCTTGTTACGCCGAGGAATTCGTACGGGCGCAGGTGGTCGGGCTCCATCTCCGGATAGGGATAGATGATAAAGGCGTCCTGAAATTCAGGTGCGCGGCGCGGGAAAGGTTTGCCGTCGCGGTTGTGAAAGGAGAGGAATCGGTTGATGCCCTCAAACCCTTCATTGTTTTTCGCCATGATGATGTACAGCAGTTCATGGTCGCGCCGCACCTCAACACCTACGGCGATTTCCAGCGCATACGCCTCTTCACCGTATCGTGTGAGGTTATTGTCGCACGGCTTGTTCCTTTCGCACAGCCGGAGCATCTCGATGTACGAAGCCGTATTATTGATCTCTGTTAATATCAGTTTGTGCACGCCGCAGCGTTTCGCTTCCCTGAACAGGTCCTCCACGGGCATGGTGCCATACTTGAAGCTATAGGCTGTGTGACAATTGATGTACATTGTTCATAATCTTTTTACTGTTCTGCTGCCGATCCGGAAGATGCTGAGGGGACTTCCGCCCGGGCGAATATCCCATGCGTAGGATGACCCCGTTTCCGGCAATGCCCGGGCTTTTATCCCCTCATCCACATCTGCATTGAATCAGTACGCCTCGACGAGTACTTCTCCTGCTTTACTCATTTCCATATCTGCCATCACATACCTGATCTCACCGTAGCTGTACGCTTCGCCCAAAGATTGTTTCACCGGTGTGAGCATTTTTCCGCCCGTTCTTTCGATGGCCTCCCGGATGACGTGAATCCTGTCACTGGCGACGAGTTCATCCACAGCCAGCTTTCCCTGCCTGACATAGCTCGCGAGGTGGCCCTCAATGGTGGCGGGACTCAGTTGACGCAGCGCGGCAATTTGTTCAACATTACTTCCCTGTCGGAATAACGTCAGGCTTTGCTGCATGGTGTGCGTTTCGCGCTCAGCCTTACCGTTACGCTGCTTTTTTTCTCCCTTCAGATCGATTTTGGAACGGGGGTTGTTACTCCGGCAATAGCCCATGATCGCCATCAGAAACTCGGCGCCATATTTTTCAAGTTTCATTTCGCCGAAGCCCGAAATGCGACGCAGTTCGTCAGTATTTTGCGGCAGGTAGGTGGCCATCTCCATGAGCGTTGCATCGGAAAGAATAATGTAGGGAGCCAGGTCTTCTTCCCCGGCCAGTTCCCTGCGCACGTCCTTTAACTCCTCGTACAGGGCTGCTTCGTAAGATAATTTCGTGCCCTGGATCTCGGCCCACTCCGCCGACCGTTCCTTGTTTTTCGTCAGCATTACTTTTTCCGCTCCTGACAGCACTGCCTTGCTGTTGTCTGAAAGCTTCAGTATAGGATAACCATCATTGTACAAACGGGTCAGAAAGCCGCGTTCCACCAGCTCGCGGATCATCTTGTTCCACGCTTCCTTGCTGATGTCTGCGCCGGCGCCAAAACCTTCGAGTGTCTTGTGCCGCTCCTGCATCTTCGTGGAGTTCGACCCGCGCAGGAAGTCGATCACATAACCCGCGCCGAACCTTTCACCCAGGCGCGAGACTGCAGCGATCACTTTGCATGCGAGCGTGGTTGCATCGAAGCGTTCGACGTTGCTCAGGCACACATCGCAATTACCACATTGATCAGCCGCAATCTCATCGAAGTAGTTGAGGAGGTACTTGCGGCGGCAGGTGAGAAGGTCGCCGTAACGCCCCATCTGATCGAGTTTCTTCAGCAGTATCTCCGTTTGTTCAGGGTTGTTTTCAATCTGCGCAAATTTCTTCAGCTTGATCACATCGCCATATCCAAAGAATAAAAGCGCATCGCTTGGCAGGCCATCTCTGCCTGCACGACCGGTCTCCTGATAGTAGCCTTCGATATTTTTCGGCAGGTCCATATGCACCACATAGCGCACGTTCGATTTGTCGATACCCATTCCAAAGGCGATGGTCGCCACCATGATCTTCACCTCGTCACGGAGAAACATTTCCTGGTTCTTTGCGCGCTGGTCGCGGTCCATACCCGCGTGGTACGGCAGGGCAGTGAAGCCTTGCAGCCGCAGGTCTTCAGCCAACGCTTCCGTGGACCTCCGCGAGAGACAATAAATGATGCCCGACTGATCTTTGCGTTGCTTCAGAAAGTCAAGCAGTTTGCCAAAGGGGTCGTCTTTCCGCGCCTCCACCAGGTAGCGGATGTTTGCGCGGTTGAAGCTCGAGATAAAGACGGCCGGATCCTTCAGCGCGAGTTTTTCCACGATGTCTTTTTGCGTCAGCTTATCGGCGGTGGCGGTGAGTGCGACGACGGGCACGTCGGGAAATGAATGCTTTACATTTGCCAGCATCAGATACTCCGGACGGAAGTCATGTCCCCAGTGCGAGATGCAATGTGCTTCATCGATCGCGATGAGGCTGACGCCGAAAGATTCGAGCGTATGGAGCAGGGCCATGGAATTTCCCAGCAGTTTTTCCGGCGCCAGGTAAAGAAGTTTTAGTTGTTTCAGACGTGCCTCGCGGAGGATGGATTCCTGTTCCTGGTAGTTTTGCGTCGAATTGAGATAGGCAGCCGGGATGCCGTTGAGCCGCAGGGCATCCACCTGGTCCTTCATCAGCGCGATGAGTGGTGATACAACCACCGTCAGTCCGTCAAGCATCAGCGCCGGAATCTGATAGCAGAGTGATTTTCCGCCGCCCGTAGGCATGAGCACGAACGTATCTTTTTTTGCGAGCACCGATTGAATGACCGCTTCCTGGTGCAGCCGGAAGGCGGCGTAGCCAAATTGTTTTTCGAGAATGGTGAGAGGGTTCATATGATTGTGGTTTGATGTTGTTTCAACGAGTGGCAGGGGATTCACGGGCACCCCAACACAATTTCCTTGTAATGCGTCCACTTCCGGTCAGACCGTGCCAGCACGGTGATGCGGTCGCACAGAAAATGCTGATTGCTGTAGCGCAGCCCTTTGAGGTATGGCCAGCACCGGAGGAAATCATTGATGGCAAGGTTCCTCGCGATCGTGATGTGCGGTATGTATTCCGGATCTTCCCTGACGATCTTTTCAAAGATCTCCTGAATGGGAGTCTTGTTGACGATATCCATATAAATGGTACGAAATGATCCGTTATAGAACACACCGAAATCCTTGAGGAACACGTTGAATGGCTGCAGTTCCGCGGCGCGCGCTTCTACGAACCGGAGCATGTGGTTCATTCGGGTTTCGCTATCGCTGTATCTAAAGAGCGCGACATTCGCTTTGGCGTACCGGTCTTCCAGTTCATGTCCGAGCAGATAGTGCACGTCATCCTTCAACACCGATACATCGCTGATGATATGGCGGGGAGGGGCGATGATAAAGAATAACTCCTTAACAGGTGGTTGCTGCGTTTCCGGTGAATGTTGTGTGTGTAGTTTCATATGGTGTCTGTTATTTTGTGTGGTGATCGCCCGCCCCTCCAGCCTCCCCTGAAGGGGAGGGCTCGCCTTTGAATGCGGGGTCTGTTGTGAACAGTTCTTTTTTAATTGTCAGAATAACATCGTCGATGTTATTCATCACTTTTTCATTGGTGAACCGAAGAATCCGGCATCCTAATTCCCGGATGACCAATGCCCTCTCATTATCG